>JAASSM010000147.1 GCA_021767885.1 bacterium
AGCATGGCGTGGGTGCGCTCGCCGTCGTACATGCCGCGCAGGGAGAGACGCAGGGGCAGGGCGTCCGGGAGGTCCACCTCGGCGCCGAAGGGGACGTTGAGGCCGTCGTCGTACTCGGAGTAGTTGAGCGTGACGTAGGCCGAGGCCGGCAGGCCCGGCAGGCGGCGCGTCGCGGTGAGGTAGTAGGACTGCTCGCCCGCGGGCGTGCCGATGCGGTCGCTGCTGGTCCCCAGGAAGACGCCCGGCCGCTGGCCCCGCTCGGTGACCAGGAACCAGGTGGCCAGCGGACCCACCTCCGCCTCGCCGGGATTGAACTCCACCCCCACCTTGAGCTGCGGCAGGACGCGGTAATTGAGCGTGCTGCGCCAGCGCGCGCGGTCGACCGCGGTGTCGACCCAGCGCTGGGAGAACGTCCACTGGTGATCCAGGCCGCTTCCCCGAAGCAGCGCGCCCTCGCCGGGTCAGCCCGATCACGTGGGCGCGGCCCCCACCCGCAGGGGCGGCGCGACCGCCGGCACCACCGGCGGCGCGTCCTCCTCGGCCGGCCCGTCCTGCGTCACCGGTCCGGCCAGGGACGGCCCGACCGGCCCCAGGAGGGAGGCCAGGATCAGCAGTAGCAGCGGAGCGGAGAGGATCGGCGGGCGTGACACGGTGCATCGACTCCCAGCCCGGCCGCCGGCCGGGATCGGGGTGAACGGGTTCCCCGGCCCGGCGCGGCCGGACCGCCCCAACATCCTACCTTGCTTCTGGGAATCCGCCAGGACGGCGCTCACGCCAGGTCGAAGACGAGGATCTCCGACGGCTCGGCGGCCCGCAGCCGCACCTCTCGCTCCTCGCTCACCGCCACGCCGTCGCCGCGCGCGAGTTCCAGATCCCCGCAGCTCAGGCGGCCGCTGGCCACCTGGACCCACGCGTGGCGTCCGGATGCGAGGGGGTGGGTCACCTCCTGGCCGGCCGCCAGCACGGCGGTCGAGACGCGTGCGTCCTGGTGGATCCGCACGCTGCCGTCGCGGCCCTCCGGATCGACGATCAGTCGCAGCTGGCCCTGCCGCTCGGCCAGCGGCACGTGCGCCTCCTCGTAGCTCGGCTCCAGCCCCTCGCGCCCGGGCAGGAGCCAGATCTGCAGCAATCGCAGCGGCTCGGTGTCCGAGGGGTTGAACTCGCTGTGGCGGATCCCCCGGCCGGCGCTCATGCGCTGGATGTCGCCGGGCCGCAGGACCGAGCCCGACCCCAGGCTGTCGCGGTGCTCCAGGGCGCCGTCGAGCACCCAGGTGACGATCTCCATGTCCCGGTGGCCATGCATGCCGAAGCCCTGGCCCGGGGCGACGATGTCGTCGTTGATCACGCGCAGGCTCCGGAAGCCCGTGTGGCGCGGATCGTGGTAGCTGCCGAAGGAGAAGCTGTGCCAGGTCTGCAGCCAGCCATGGTCGGCGTGGCCGCGCTCGGCGGCGGGTCGGCGGGTGATCATGGTCGGGCTCCTCTCGTCCCTGGGGATCCAGCGGCTCGGATTCCCCCACAGGATCGCCTGCTTTTTATTTGTCGCAACATTTATCGTTTGCTCTAGTTGTTGCGCGTCGTTCGCCGCCCGGCCACCTTGGTCCGGCCCCTCGCCTGCTCCAGGAGCCCCATGGACACGGATCGCTCGCGTCTGGCCGGCGTCCTGCTCGGCCTCGCCGCCTTCGGGTGGTGGGGGCTGAGCCCGGTCTACTTCAAGGCCCTCGCCCACGTGCCCCCCTACGAGATCCTCGCGCACCGGGTGGTCTGGTCGCTGGTGCTGCTGGTGGCGATCAGCGCGCGACGGGGCGACCTGCGTCCCACGTTCGCCGCGCTGCGCTCGTCGCGGCTGCTGGCCACCCTGGCGGCCTCGGCCCTGCTGGTGGCCGGCAACTGGTTCGTCTTCATCTGGGCGGTGACGGGCGGACTGATCCTCCAGGCCAGCCTCGGCTACTTCATCAACCCGCTGGTCAACGTGCTGCTCGGACTGGTGGTCCTGCGCGAGAGGCTGCGCCGGCTGCAGTGGGTCAGCCTCGCCCTGGCCGCCGCCGGCGTGGCGATCATGGCGCTGCGCCTGGGCGGCGTGCCGGTGGCCTCGCTGGCGCTGGCCGGCTGCTTCGCCCTCTACGGGCTGGTGCGCAAGCTGGCGCCGGTGGGTGGCGTGGCGGGCCTGACCGTGGAGACGGCGCTGCTGGGCCCGGTGGCCCTGTCCGCGCTGGCCTGGTGGTGGTCGGGTGGCGAGCTGGTCTTCGCCCACCACGACCTGCGGACCGACCTGCTGCTCGTCGCCAGCGGGCCGGTGACGGCGCTGCCGCTGATCTGGTTCGTGGGCTCGGCGCGCCGCCTGGCCTACTCCACGGTGGGCTTCCTGCAGTACACCGCCCCCACGCTGCAATTCCTGCTCGCGGTCCTGGTCTACGCCGAGCCGTTCAGCCGCACCAGGCTGGTGAGCTTCGCGCTGATCTGGCTCGCCCTGGCGGTCTTCAGCACCGACACCCTGCAGCACGGGCGGCGTCGCCGGCGCCCTGCCGCGCCCACCGCGCCCTGAACCGGGAACGACCCCGCCGGGGACGCCCCCTCAGAGCCACCGCCGCCGCCGGAACCACCCGATCAGCCCACCCGCCAGGCCGAGCATCGCCAGCCAGAAGACCAGGTAGCTCCAGCGCCAGCCCAGCTCCGGCATGTGCTCGAAGTTCATGCCGTAGATGCCCGCCAGGAAGGTCAGCGGGATGAAGAGCGAGCCCATGATGGTCAGCACCTTCATGACCTCGTTCATGCGATTGCTCACCGTGGCCAGGTGCAGGTCCTGCAGGCCGCCCAGGACGTCCCGCAGCGAATCCACCGCCTCGGACACCTGCACCGCGTGGTCGGCGACGTCGCGCAGGAACAGCGGCATGTCCGCCTGCAGGAGCGGCGTCTCCTCCCGCACGAGGTCGGCCATCACCTCGCGCAGCGGCCAGGCGGCGCGCCGCACGGCGATGAGCTGGCGCTTGAGCCGGTGCAGCGTCGCCAGGTCCACGGACGTGGGGCGCTCGATGAGGTCGTCCTCGAGATCCTCCACCCGCTCGGCCAGGGTCTCGACCACCACGAAGTACCCGTCCACCACGGCGTCGAGCAGGGCGTACGCCAGGTAATCGGAGCCGCCACCGCGCAGGCGGGGGCGGTTCTGGCGCAGCCGCTGGCGGACGGGATCGAAGACGTCGCCGGGCCGCTCCTGGAACGACAGCAGCCAGCCGTCGCCCAGGACCAGGCTGATCTGCTCGGGGACCAGCACGCCGGCGGCATCGTGGCGCAGCATGCGGCCGATCAGCAGCAGATGGTCGCCATACGCCTCGGACTTGGGCCGCTGGGTGGTGTTGACCAGGTCCTCCTGGACCAGGGGATGGACGCCGAAGTGCTCGCAGAGGCGATGCAGTCCGTCGGTGTCGCCGAGACCGGTGGCGTCGATCCAGGTGACGCCGGGTCCACCGCGCAGCGCCAGGCAATCCTCCAGGCCGAGCTCGCCGTGCTCCTCGAGCCGGTCGGCGTCGTAGGTGATGGCGGCCAGGCGCAGCGGAGCGGCCTCACGCCGGCCCACGTAGACCATGGTGCCGGGCGCCGCGCCCACCTTGCGCTGCATACGGGCGGTCAGGGTCTTCACGTCGACCTCCGGGTCGGGGATCCCGGCACGCCGCGCCGCGCGGATCGCGGGCGACATCCCTGCTCCCGGAGTGTCCGGCGCCCCGTCGTCGAGGTCAACCGCCAGGCGCTACCGGGGCAGCCGGTCGATCTTCGCGGCGAGGATGAAGTCCGCCTCGGCCAGGCCGTCGATCTTGTGGGTGTAGATCTCCACCTCCACGCGGCCCCAGGTGAAGCTGATGTCGGGATGGTGGCCGGCCTCCTCGGCCACCTCGCCGATGCGGTTGACGAACCGCAGGGCCGAGGCGAAGTCCGGGAAGCTGAACACGCGCCGCAGGTGGTGCTGGAGGATCACCTCCCAGTCCGGAACCTGCGGGTGGATCTCCGCGATCTGCTCGGCGGTCATCTTGGGCACGCCGCCGCTGCAGGGGATGCACTTCTTGTCGGCGAGTCCGGACATCTCGAACGTCCTTCCGGTTCGGGTCGCTGGGGTGGCGGATCGGGGACGACCGCGCGCCGCGCGCCGTCCCGAGGGCGACGACGGCGGCTCAGGCGGTGCCGGCGGCGGCACGGAAGCCGGCGCGCAGCTGATCGGCCACCTCCTCGGCGGTGTGGCCCTCGATGCCGGCACGCGGGACGTGCCCGATGACCTCGCCGTTCCGGAGCACGAGGAAGCACGGGCTGCTCGCGGGAACGCCGGGGAAATGCTCGCGCAGGCGCGCCGTGGGCTCGGGATCCTGGCCGGCGAACACGGTGACGCGACGCGCCGGGCAGGTCGGGTCCTGGGTCGCCAGCAGCAGCGCGGGGCGGGCGTTGCCGGCCGCGCAGCCGCAGACGGAGTTGACGAACACCAGCGCCGTTCCGGTCTGGTCGGCGAGGAAGGCGTCCACGGCCTCCGGCGTGCGGAGTTCCTCGACGCCGAGGCGGACCACCTCGTCGCGCATGGGCTGGACCATCAGCTGGGAATAGGGCATGGCGTTTCCATCCTCGAGGGTGAGCGGCATCGCACCGCGCAGCAAGGCTTTCTTGACCTCTCCGGTCGTATTTCGTGGGTACAGGCTAAGCGCAGGCGGCGTGAGCGCAAGCCGGCCGTCCCGGGGCCCCGACGCCGGCGCGACTCAGCGGGGCACCGGGACGCTGGCTGGCAGGAACTCGTCGAAGATGGCGGCCTCGCGAGACTTCATGTCGGCGAAGGACCGGGCCCGGGCGATGGCGGTGAAGAGACCGCCGACGTCGCTGGCCGCGACCCTCTCCTGCTCCACCAGCAGCCAGAGCCGCGCCTGGACCACGCTGTCCGGAGCGGCGAGGATGAGATCCACCGTGGCGCGGCTCCCCCAGAGGTCGCGCAGGAAGCCGGGGATCAGGGAATCGGGGAGGGTGCGGACCGGCGGCGCGAGGTCCGCGGCCACGCGGGCGTGCCACGCACGATCCCACCAGGCGGCATCGGCCACCGGCCCGGCCGTGGTCGGCATGGTGGAGTCGGGGCGCGCCGCCACGGCCCGGGGCGGGGGCACGGTCACCACCTCGACCACCGTCAGCGCCGCGGGTGCCGGCGTGGCCGCCACCGGCCGCAGCCGGCCGCGGGGCCAGATGGCATCCCACCACGACCGCGGTAGCAGGACCAGCGCCAGGAGCACCGCCAGGGCGACGGCCCCGGCGGCGGCCCAGCGCCAGCGCGGTTCGGTGCGGGTGAGCAACGGTCCCATGTCCCGGTTGATAACCCCCGCTCAGGGCGCAGTTCCCCTGCCGCCGTGCCCGTCGTCCGGCGACGACGCGTCCTCGCAGTAGGCCAGGCGCCCCCCGTGCAAGGGGTGCGGGGCGCCGGCCACGTGCAGGGCCAGCTGGTCGTCCAGGGCGAGCACCTCGCCCGCCGCCACCGGGGGCGGCAGCTCCGCGCGTCGGCCCGCGTCGGGCACGCCCTCCGGCCAGACCGCCACCGGCCGGCCCACGTCGCCACAGCGTCCGCGATAGGCGGCCACGAGGGGATCGGCGCCGTCGGCGGCCAGCTGCTCCAGCCGTGCGGCCAGTGCGCCGAGTAGACCGCCCAGCAGCGACCCGAGGGACGCCCCGCGCCCGCCGTCGTGGTCGTGCAGGCAGGTGACCCGCGGCACGAACACGGTGGGCGGCACCGGCGGCGCCACCG
>JAASSM010000148.1 GCA_021767885.1 bacterium
CCGCCGGCGCCAGGGTCGCATCGGGGAGCGAGACCACGACCGTCCGGGGAGCCACCTCCTCCGTGCGCGCCACCGCCCGTTCCAGGAGGGAGATCCCCCCCAGCGTTTGCCGGACGGCCCCCGCCGGACGCCCGTCGCAACCCACCACGATCACTGCCAGCATCTCGCCCACGCTCTCGCCTCGCTCGCTGTTGCGGTGGCCGCCCGCCGTCGGTGCGCCGGCCCCGGGGAACCCTGGACACGGCCGCGTCGGACCGGTTACATTGGCCCGGTCCGGCGGCCGTGGCGGCAGTTTCTGCCCGCCGTCGGGCCGGGATCCGGCCCTCGCGGCGGCCCGCCGCTTCCGGCCACCGGGTCGCCAGGACCCCGCTGGCGGCCGTTTTCTCGTGCCGGCAGGCGCCGCAGCGCCCCGGCCGGTCCGCCCCAGACCTGCAAGATCGAGCCCAGTGCCCGGGAGGCCACCATGGACGACGCCAAGCTCACGCAGATCCTCCGCGGCATGCAGCGCGTGGCCGTGGTGGGCATCAGCCCCCGGGAGGACCGGGCCAGCCACGGGATCTCCCGCTGGCTCATCGGCCGCGGCGTCGAGGTGGTGGGGGTCAACCCCGCCCACGAGGAGATCCTCGGGGTGCCGGTCTATCCCAGCCTGGCGGACGTGCCGGGCCGCGTGGACGTGGTGGACATCTTCCGGCGGAGCGAGACCGTCGGGCCCATCGTCGCGGCCGCCGTCGACCGCCGCGACGGCATGATCTGGATGCAGGAGGGCGTGCAGAACGCCGCCGCGGCGGCCCAGGCCGAGGCCGCGGACATCCCCGTGGTCATGGACCGCTGCATCTACAAGGAATTCCTGCGGCTGCTGAACGGCTGAGCCGCCACGGAGGCGATCCTGCCGATGTCCTCCCCCAGGGTCCTGATCACCGGCGCCGGCGGCTTCGTGGGGCGCCATCTGGCCGCGAGCCTGGCCGCGGCCGGGGTGGCGTCCTCCGGCCTGGATCGCCCCGCGGGCGCCCATGCCAGCGCCGACGATCCCCTGGTCCAGTGGCGCCACGAGCTCGGTGCCGCCGCGGCCGACGGTGGCGCCGCCCTGGCCGACATCCTCGCCACCGGCGGCTTCACCGCCATCTGCCACCTGGCGGGCCAGAGCTCGGCCGGCGCCAGCTTCGCCGACCCGGCCGCCACCGTGGCGGCCAACCTCGGCGGCACCCTCGAGGTCCTCGAGGCCCTGCGGCGCCTGGACCGCGGCGGCCACGCGGTGCCGCGGCTGCTGGTGGTGGGCTCGGCCGAGGAATACGGTGGGGCCGCGCGCCCGGACCGGCCCTGCCGCGAGGACGACCCCGTCCAGCCCCTCTCCCCCTACGCCACCAGCAAGGCCGCCGCCACGCAGCTGACCATCCAGTATCACCAGGCCTTCGGCCTGCCCGTCCTCGCGGTGCGGGCCTTCAACCACACCGGCCCCGGACAGGACCGGCGGTTCGTCTTCCCGGCGTTCGCCCGCCAGATCGCCGCCATCGAGGCCGGCCGGCAGGAGCCCGTGCTGCGCACGGGCAACCTCGCCGCCTGCCGCGACTTCCTCGACGTCCGCGACGTGGTCCGCGCCTACGCGCTGCTGCTGGAGCGGGGTCGGCCCGGCAGGATTTACAACGTCTGCTCGGGCTCGGCGTTGACGATCGCCGGGGGACTGGAGATACTTCTGGGGTTGTCCACCGTCCGGATCGAGGTGACCACGGATCCCTCCCGCCTGCGTCCGGTGGACGTGCCCCGCCTGATCGGGGACCCGACCGCGCTGCGCGACGCCACCGGCTGGCGCCCGCGCCTGACCATCGCCCAGACCCTCGGCGATCTCCTGGAGGACGCCCGGGCGTCCCTGGCCCGACCCGGAGGAGAGACGACATGATCCGCATCTGCATGATCGGCACCGGCTACGTCGGTCTGGTGTCCGGCGCCTGCATGGCCGACTTCGGCCATCGCGTCACCTGTGTCGACATCCTGCCCGAGCGCATCGATGCCATCGAGCGGGGCGAGATGCCGTTCTACGAGCCGGGGCTCGACCGCCTGGTGGCCAAGAACGTCCAGGAGGGGCACCTGTCGTTCACCACCGATCTCGCCGCGGGCATGCGCGACGCCGACGTCGTGTTCATCGCGGTGCAGACCCCCCAGGCCGAGGGCAGCGGCGAGGCCGACCTCACGTACATCTGGGAGGTGGGCAAGCAGATCGGCGAGCGGCTGGAGAGCTACAAGGTGATCGTCACCAAGAGCACGGTGCCGGTGGGGACGGCGCGCAAGCTCCAGAAGGTGATCGCCGACGCCCAGCCCCGGCCCGTGCCCTTCGACATGGCCAGCAACCCGGAGTTCCTGCGCGAGGGTTCGAGCATCGAGGACTTCATGCGTCCGGACCGCGTGGTGATCGGCACCGAGAGCGAGCGGGCGGAGGAGCTCATGCGCGGCATCTACCGGCCGCTGTACCTGCTCGACACGCCCATCGTCCACTGCCCGCGCATCGAGACCGCCGAGCTCATCAAGTACGCCAGCAACAGCTTCCTGGCCGTGAAGATCAGCTTCATCAACGAGATCGCCACGCTGGCCGACCGCGTGGGCGCCGACGTCTCCCAGGTGGCCAAGGCCATGGGTCTCGATGGCCGCATCGGCCGCAAGTTCCTGCATGCCGGCCTGGGCTACGGCGGCAGCTGCTTCCCCAAGGACACCCACGCCATCTGCCACATCGCCCGCGAACACGGCGAGCGCATGTCCATCGTGGAGTCCGCCATCGCGGTGAACGCCGGGCTGCCCGGCCGGGCGGTGGACAAGGCGCGCGAGCTGATGCCCGACCTCTCGGGCAAGACCATCGCCCTGCTCGGCCTGGCCTTCAAGCCCAACACCGACGACATCCGCTGCGCGGGCAGCCGCCAGCTGGTGAGCCTGTTCACCGACGCGGGCGCCACGCTCCGCGTCCACGATCCGGTGGCCATGGACAACTTCCGCCAGGCCCACCCCGACCTCACCTACTGCCGCAACGCCTACGAGGCCTGCGAGGGCGCGGATCTGGCCGTGCTGGTCACCGAGTGGAACCAGTACCGCCAGCTCGATTTCAACCACCTCGGCGAGGTGATGGCCGGCCGCCGGTTCCTCGACTGCCGCAACGTCTACTCGCACGACCACGTGACGCCCTTCGGCTTCAGCTACCGCAGCTTCGGCCGCCCGCAGACCGGCCAGGAGTCCTGACTCCCGGCCCGAAAGGATCCCATGTCTGATCCCAAGCAGTCGCGCATCTCGCGCTACGATCTGGTGACGCCCATGCTCCCGGTCAAGGAGCAGATCCTCGCCGATTTCGAACGCATCCTCATGTCCGGCCAGTACATCCTGGGGCACGAGGTGAAGACGCTCGAGCGCGAGATGGCCGACCAGTGCGGCGTTGCGGACGCCGTGGGCGTGGCCAGCGGTTCGGAGGCCCTGTACCTGGCCCTGGCCATGGCGGGCGTCCGTCCCGGCACCGAGGTGATCACCACGCCGTACACCTTCGAGGCCACCATCGAGGCCGTCATCATGCTGCACGCGCGGCCGGTCCTGGTGGACATCAAGCCGGACGACCTCAACATCGATCCCGCCAAGATCGAGGCCGCCATCACGCCGCGCACGCGGGCCATCCTGCCGGTGCACATCTTCGGCGCTCCGGCGGACATGGACCCGATCATGGACATCGCCCGCAAGCACGACCTGCAGGTGGTGGTGGACATGGCCCAGGCCTGGGGCACGCTCTACAAGGGTCGCCCCTGCGGCAGCATCGGCCGCATGAGCACCCTGAGCTTCTACCCCACCAAGAACCTGCCGGGCATCGGCGATGGCGGGCTGATCTTCTGCCAGCAGCAGGAGGACGCCGACCGCATCCGCCAGCTCCGCGGCCACAAGGCGCTGTGGATCAACAAGAACCTCTACTGCGGCTGGAACAGCCGCCTGGACGAGATCCAGGCCATGGTGATCCGCCACCGCCTCTCGCGCTTCGCCGACGAGCAGCGTGACCGCGATCAGGTGGCCGCCATCTACGATGCGCGGATCCCCAGGGCCAACCGCCTGGCGGTGGAGGATCTCGACCCCGGCACCAAGGTCACCTACCACCAGTACTGGGTCCGGTGCAAGGCGCGCGATCGTCTGCAGCACCGGCTGGACAGCGAGGGCGTCGACACCGGCATCTACTACGACCCGCCCTTGCACCACCATCCGCTCATGGAGTACTGTCGCATCGCCGGCAGTCTCGAGGCCTCCGAGGTGGCCGGCCGCGAGATCCTGACCCTGCCCATCCATGCCGCCCTGCCGTTCGCCACGGCCGAGCGGATCGGGACCATCGTGGCCGAGTTCCTCGAGCGGCAGGAAGAGGCCGCCGGCTGATCACGCCATGGCGGATCGCACGCACGCATCCGGTGATGGCGCCCACCGGGCGCCGGGAGGCTCAACGTGACGGGCAAGGTCCTCAGTTTCGGGTGCCTGAACACGCAGCTGGCCAAGGACCAGACCAAGGTGGTCCTGGACCGGCTGCAGGAGGCGAGCCCGCGTCTGGTCTGCCGCATGCAGGTGGTGCCGTCGCCCGTGCCGCCGCAGGACCTGCAGGACGAGTCCTTCTTCGCCGCCAGTGCCCGGGAGGTGGAGTTCCTCGAGGAGCAGCTCCTGGCCGGGGAATTCCGCCTCGCGGTGATCCGCGCCCAGGATCTGGTCCTGCCGCTGCGCGAGGGGCTGTCCCAGGTGGCCATCCCCGCCCGTGACACGCCCTTCGACGCCTTCCTCACCCGCCAGAACGCCATCATCGACGACATGCCCGCGGGCTCGACCATCGGCGTGCTGAGCCTCCGCTCGCGGACGCAGATGCAGGCCCTGTGGCCGGAGCTGGACTTCCAGCTCCTGCGCGGCGGCGTGCAGTCCGCCCTGGAGGCGCTCCTGCGCCGCGCGGAACTGGACGGCCTGGTGGTGCCGGCCGCGGTGGCCGAGCACCTCGGGCTGCAGGGCGTGGTGGCGGAGATCTTCAACCCGGACCTGGCACTGCCCAGCGGCGGTCAGGGGATCCTGGTGGTCCTCGGCCGCACCGACGACGCCGAGGTCCGCGAGCTTCTGGCCGCGGTCCACAGCGAGCCGACGCAGCGGGAGATGGAGGCCGAGCACGCCTTCCTGCAGCGCTTCGCCAGCGACATGGAGCTGCCCGTGGGGGTGCTGGCACGATGCGATGGCACGCGCCTGACGGTCACCGGCGCGGTGGGCACCTCCGATGCCGCCGCGGCGGAGGTGCAGCAGCGCGAGGGCCCGGCCGAGCAGTCGGCGGTCCTGGGTGGCGAGCTGGCCGAGTCCATCCTGCAGAGCGGCCAGACGCTCATCGGCCTGCTGGAGGCCGAGTTCCCCGAGGGGCTGCCCGGAGACGCGGACGAGGAGGACCTCGAGGAAGACCCCGACGTGGCCCTCCTGAAGGAATTCCCCGAGCTCGACGAGAACGAGCGCTAGCCGGGCCGCAGCTCCCGGGCGACGTGCGCGGCGGCGAAGGGGTCGCGCATCTGGGCGGTTCCCACCTGCACGGCCACGCAGCCGAGGGCGAAGAACTTGAGCGCGTCGGCCGCCGTGTCGATGCCGCCGATCCCCACCACGGGCACCCCGACCTCGCGGATCACCTCGTCCACCTTGGCCAGGGCGATGGGCTGGATGCCCGGCCCGGAGTAGCCGCCGAAGCGGCGGGGCAGCACCGGCTGCCCGGTGGCCAGGTCCACGTCCAGCCC
>JAASSM010000149.1 GCA_021767885.1 bacterium
ACGCCCAGTTCGCCATCCGCTACATGGGCTACCTCTGCGCCCCGGGCTTCCTGATGATGAATGGCGCCATGGTCAGCTGGGCCTACCTGCGACGCCGCAAGAAGGGTGTCTCCCACCGGCGTGCGGTGTGGGACTTCGTCCAGCGTGGGCTCTTCCTGGTGGCCGTGCAGTGGCTCTGGGTCAACGCCGCCTGGAGCGGCTTCGCCCGGCTCCGCCTCGATCACCTGGGCATCATCGCCACCATCGGCCTGAGCATGATCCTGGTGGCGCTCATGGCCCACTGGCGCTGGTGGCAGCGCGCCCTCGTGGCCCTGGCCGGATTCCTGGCCCACCCGCTGCTGCTGCGGATCCCGTACGATCACGACGGCCCCTGGGCCTACGTCATGCAACTGCTCGTCGACAGCGGCGATTTCAACAAGTACCCCCTGCTGCCATGGTTCAGCCTGGCCTGCGTGGGCTCGGTGATGGCCCACTTCTGGTTCACGGCCTGGACCGACCGCCGCCGCCCCGACGAGCGCGCACTGAAGTCCCTGGGCATCGGCCTGGCGCTGGTGATCGTCGCCTGGGGCCTGCGCGACTGGGGCCATCCCTATGCCAACCTCTTCCCCCACGAGGGCTGGTTCACCTACGGGTTCTTCCTGGTCCAGAAGTACCCGCCGAGCCTGACGCATCAGTTCTGGTTCGCCGGCGCGGTGATCGCCATGGTCGGCCTCTTCTCCTGGATCGATCATCGCTGGCGGCTGCTGCGCCCCCTGGCGGTGGTGGGCAAGGTGCCGCTGTTCTATTACTGCGTGCACATCCCCATCCTGGCCCTGGTCTTCCGCCAGCTCGAATGGCTCCCCTACCGGGGCGGCGGACCCGCCGAGAGCCTGCTGGTCTGGCTGGGCCTGCTGGCGGTGATGGCGCCGCTGGCCGTCTGGTTCGCCGGGGTCAAGCGCCGCCGCCGCAACTGGCTGATCCGCATGATCTAGGAGGAGACCCATGAGCCGACTCGCCGTGGTCACCGGCGCTTCCAGCGGCATCGGTCGCGAGCTCGCACGTGTCCATGCCGAGCACGGCGGCGACCTGGTGCTGGTCGCCCGCCGCCAGGACCGCCTCGACCAGCTCGCCGACGAGCTGCGGTCCGAGCACGGCGTGACCGTCTATGCCCTGGCTCGCGATCTCTCGGAGCCGGGAGCGGCGGCCGCCCTGGTGGCCGACCTCGACCGCGCGGACCTGGCGCCGGAGATCCTGGTCAACAATGCCGGGTTCGGCGGTTACGGACCGTTCGCCAGCCAGGACCTCGCCCGCAACGCGCGCATGGTGCGCCTGAACGTCACCACGCTCATGGAGCTGACGGGCCTGCTGCTGCCTCGCATGCTGCAGCGCGGCCACGGGAAGATCCTCAACGTGGGCTCCACGGCCGGCATGGTGCCCGGCCCGCTGCAGGCGGTCTACTTCGCGAGCAAGGCCTTCGTCAACAGCTTCAGCCAGGCCCTGGCCGAGGAGCTGCGCGGCACCGGGGTGACGGTGACGGTCCTCTGTCCGGGCGCCACCAGCTCCGAGTTCGCCGCCACCGCCGACCTCGAGGGATCCCCCGGCTTCGCCGGGGAGCTGCCCACCAGCCGGCAGGTGGCCGAGTACGGCTACCGGAGCCTGCTGGCCGGGCGCGACCTGGTGGTCCACGGCTGGCGCATGAAGCTGCTCATGCACGGGGTGCTCCGGGTGCTGCCGCGCCGGCTGGTGATCCGCACGGTGCGACGCAGCCAGCAGAAGCGCTGACCGGTCCCCGGCCGGTCAGCGGCCGGCTGGCCCGAGGCCCAGCGCGCGCCGGGCCTCGGGCCAGCCGGTGAACAGGCGCCCGTCCAGGCCGGCCTCCCGGGCCGCGGCCACGTTGGCGGGGAGATCGTCCAGGAAGACCAGCTCGCCGGGGGGACGGCCCGCGGACGCGGCGAGGGCGGCGAAGGCGCCCGGCGCGGCCTTCAGGCAGCCACGGCGCCAGGAGACCACCTGCGGCGCGCAGAGCCGGAGCCAGGGCCAGCGGCGGCGACACCAGCAGTGGTGGATGGCGTTCGTGTCGCTGACCAGCCACACCGGGCCGCGGGCGGCGAGAGCGGCCACCGCGGACGCGGCACCGGGCACGGGGCCGAAGATGTCGGCCCAGGCCGTCACCAGTTCGCCACGCCGCGCGGCCGGCAGGCCGAGCTCCCGGGCCATGGCGGTGAAGAACCGGCCGCTGCCGATGCGCCCGCTCTCGTAGAGGGCCTTCCGTGGGCCCTGCGCCCAGCGAGCGGCGATGGTCGCGGCGGGGATCCCGGACAGGGCGGCGGCACGGTCGGCGAAACGCGAGAAGTGCACGCGCACCAGCACGTTGCCCAGATCGAGCAGGACGGGCGGCGCCGTCCGCATCACCGCCACCCCTTCCGCGGTGGCATGATGGGCCGGTCATGGGGCATGATGCACAGGTAGCCCGTTGCCATGGACCGGGTCAACCTTATCCTTTGCGTCAAGTATCCACCTCTCCGGGAGGCGCACGTGACGGCGAAGAACGAGCACACCAGCGAGCATTTCGAGCAACCCACGCACTACGTGGGCGTGGGCGCGTCCGCCGGTGGCCTGGAGGCCATCGAGAACCTGTTCGCCGAGATGCCCACCGACACCGGCATGGCGTTCATCGTGGTCCAGCACCTGAGCCCGGACCACAAGAGCCTCATGGTCGAGCTGCTCTCCAAGCGGACGCGGATGCGGGTCAAGCGGGCCGAGAACAACGAGCTCATCGCCGCCGATACCATCTACCTGATCCCCCCCAAGCGCAACCTGACCATCTTCCACGGGCGGATCCTCCTGCAGGAGCAGCAGGGGCATGGCATCAACCTGCCCATCGACATCTTCCTGCGCTCGCTGGCGGAGGACCAGGAGGACCGCGCCGTGGGGATCATCCTCTCGGGCACCGGCAGCGACGGCGTCCACGGCATCCGCGCCATCAAGGAGGCGGGCGGCCTGGTCATGGTCCAGGATCCCGCCACCGCCAAGTTCGACGGCATGCCCAACAGCGCCATCGGCACCGGCATCGCCGATTTCGTGCTCGACCCACGCGACATGGCGCAGACGCTGGGCAACTACGGCAAGCATCCCTTCGCCACCCGCTCGCAGGCCGTGGCCGTGCCGGCGCCCGAGGCCGGGGAGTGGTTGCCTCGCGTGCTCGCCCGGCTGCGGCAGGACAAGAAGCTGGACTTCACCTACTACAAGCCCTCCACGGTGATCCGTCGCGTCCAGCGGCGGATGACCATCAACCAGGTCCAGGATCCCGACGACTACGTGCGGTTCCTCGAGAGCGTGCCCAAGGAGGTGGACTCGCTCCATCGGGATCTGCTCATCGGCGTGACCAATTTCTTCCGCAATCCCGAGGCCTTCGCCGCCCTCCGCGAACGGTACCTGCCGGAGTTGCTGCGGGGCGCCGCCGGCCGCGAGGTCCGCTTCTGGGTCGCCGGCTGCTCCACCGGCGAGGAGGCCTACACCCTGGCCATCCTGGTGCGGGAGATCGAGCGCGACCTCGGCCTGCGCACCGCGGTGAAGATCTTCGCCACCGACGTGGACGGCGAGGCGCTCTACGCCGCGGGCAACGGGATCTTCCCCGAGAGCAGCGCCGCGGACCTCTCGCGGGATCTGCTGGCGCGCTACTTCGTCCGCCAGTCCGATGGCTTCAAGGTCAACCGCAACCTGCGCGAGATGGTGGTCTTCGCGCGACACAACCTGATCAAGGATCCGCCGTTCACGCGCATCGATCTGGTCAGCTGTCGCAACCTGCTCATCTACCTCCAGGCGCAGCTGCAGCGGAAGGTGCTGGAGAAGTTCAACTTCTCGCTCAACAGCGGCGGCCTGCTCATGCTGGGCAACAGCGAGACCATCGGGGACCTGGACAGCCACTTCGAGACCCTCGACGCGCAGGCCAAGATCTATCGCTCCCGGGGCAAGACCCTGGTACCGCTGCCGCGTCTCGAGATGCCCCCCTTCGATGCGGCCCGGCGCGCCCTCGAGCGAGATGGCTGGCGTGGCGACGGCGAGCGTCGCGAGGGGCCGCCCCGCCTCATCGAGAAGGTGCTGGCCGAGGCGGCCGGCGAGTACCTGCCCCTGACCCTGATCGTCAACCAGCAGCAGGAGATCCTGCATACCCTCGGCGAGGTGGGCGATCTGTTCCGCCTGCCCTCGGGCAAGATCGCCAACGACGTGGTCAAGATGGCCCACCCCGATCTGACCATCCCCCTCTCCACCGCGCTGCAGCGTGGTCTGCAGCGTCGCGAGGAGGTGGTCTACAACAACGTCCGCGTCCACGTACGCGACGAGGTCCAGACCTTCGCCCTGCGCATCCGCCCCCTGAACACCGGCCGGCATTACGAGCCGCTGCTGGCGGTGTTCCTGCTGCCGCAGAAGCCGCCCACGGTCCCGGCCGAGACGGCCGTGGAATCCTACGATCTGGACCGCGAGGCCCAGCAGCGGATCCTGGACCTCGAGCAGGAGCTGCAGTTCTCGCGCGAGAACCTCCAGGCGACCATCGAGGAACTCGAGACTTCCAACGAGGAGCTCCAGGCCACCAACGAGGAGCTCATGGCCAGCAACGAGGAGTTGCAGAGCACCAACGAGGAGCTGCAGTCGGTGAACGAGGAGCTCTTCACCGTCAACGCCGAGTACCAGAAGAAGATCGCCGAGCTCACCGAGATCACCAACGACCTCGACAACCTCCTCTCCGCCACCCAGATCGGCACGCTCTTCCTGGACGAGAACCTCGACGTCCGCAAGTTCACTCCCCAGATCACCGCGGTGCTCAACCTGCGCCCGGGCGACGTGGGCCGCCCGCTGTCCGAGGTGACGCACCGCCTGCAGGATTTCGACCTGCTGGCCAACCTGCGGACCGTGGTCGCCAGCGGCGAGGCGGTGCGCGAGGAGGTGCGCAGCGAGGACGGTATCTGGTACCTGGTCCAGCTGCTGCCCTACCAGGTCTCGCCCGAGGAGGTCTCCGGCGTCGTGATCACCTTCGTGGACATCTCGCGACTGAAGTGTGCCGAGTTCGCCCGCGACGACTCCGACGCCAATTACCGCATGCTGGTGGAGAGCGTGCCGAGCGGCGTGGCCCTCTACGAGCTGCTCGGGGACGACGGCGGCGAGTTCGTCTGCCTGGACGTCAACCCGGCCTTCGAGCAGATCACCGGCCTGGGCCGCTCCCAGCTGGTGGGTCGCAAGCTGACGGACATCCCCGACCCCGCCGGCTGCGATCTGTTCACCTGGCGCAGCCGCGGGACGGACGTGATCCGCACCGGCGAGCCTGCCCACGTGGACTGCGCCTGCGAGGACGGCGAGCGTCAGTGCCACCTCTTCGCCTACCGCATCGACCGCAATCGCCTGGTGACCATCGTGGCGCCCCAGACCGGGACGTCCGGCGGCGATCTGCTGCCCGAGCGCCCGGACGCGCCCCACCCCGGACGAGGATCCCGTGATGACACGCCCACCGGATGACCGCCGCTCCGACCGCGGGGCCGAGCTGCGGCGTCGGGCGGAGTCGCGGCTGCAGCGCGGCCCTCACGACCCGGCACCGTCCACGGATCCCGAGCGGCTGATCCACGAGCTGCAGGTCCACCAGGTGGAGCTGCAGCTGCAGAACGAGGAACTCCTGCGCTCGCAGCAGGAGCTGCAGGCCGCCCGGAACCGTTACTTCAATCTCTTCGACCAGGCGCCGGTGGGGTTCGTGACCCTCGACGCCGAGGGCCGGGTA
>JAASSM010000150.1 GCA_021767885.1 bacterium
CTTCTTCGGTTGGGCGATTACGATCTCGCTCGAGCGGACCTTGAGGCAGCCTACCACATTGCCTCGGTTCTAGATTGCTCGAGAGTGAAGGCCGAAGCGGCTAACTATCTCGGAGTAGTAGCGTTCAACTCTGGTCGGATCGATGATGCGCTAGTCTGGTATGAGCGGGCGATTCAGCACGGGACTGGTTGGCGCGCCGAAGGTCACACGGGCGCAGGATTGCTAAATATTGGGATTTGCCATTACAAGCTTGGCGCCTTTGATCGGTCGATTGAAGCATTGATGGAAGCCGCTGCGTGTTTACAGGGCGCCAACGAATCCCTGAACCTAACCCGCACCCAGATCGCCCTCGGCAACGTCCACCGCCTCACACGGGACTTCGAGACCGCCCGTCAGTACCTCACGCGGGCCTATTCCGGCGCCTCGGAACTCCAGGTGCCCCGCGAGGAATGCCTGGCCCTCGAGTTCCTCGGCGACGTCTACCGTGACGAGGGCAAGCCCGCGGAGGCCCGCCGTTACTACAGGCGTGGCCTGGCCATCGCCGAGGTCATCGCGCCCGATGGTGACCTCGTCCTCGAGATCCACCGGCGTGAGGGGGAATGTCTCGTTCTCGAGGGGCGTGCGGGGGAGGGGCTCGAGGTGCTCGCGCGGGCGCTCACGCGTTCCCGCAAGCTGGGCGACCGGTTCGAGGAGGGCGTGGTCCTGCGTTGCCTCGCCAGCGGGATGGCGGCCACCGGGGATCTCGAGCGCGCGCTGCAGTATGCGGAGAGTGCCATCGAGATCCTCGAGGACATCGCGGCCCGGCACGAGCACGCCATCGCGCGCATCGTGGCTGCCGAGATCCTCGTCCGGCAGAGCGAACAGCCCGGTACCGGACGTCCTCGCGACCTCCTGGACCGGGCCTGGGACACCACCGTCGTGGCCCAGCAGCTCACCCGCTCTCTGGGGGTGGGGTTCTGGAGCCGGACCGTACAGCAGCTCCAGTCCCGGATCACGCGACGCCGGGCGGAGGAAGCCCGCTACGAGGGCGAACGGGATCGCCGGCGCCGGGCCGCCGGCGACCGGGAAGCTCTTCCCTCCGGGTTGCAGGCGGGAGGGATGGCCGGGCCACGCGAGGTCATCATCGCCGAGTCGCGGGCCATGAAGGACGTCCTCCAGGCCGTGGAGGCCTTCGCGCCAGAGGACGAGCCCCTGCTGCTGACCGGCGAGACCGGCACCGGCAAGGAGGTGATCGCCCGCCGGGTGCACGCGCTCAGCTCGCGGAGCGAGCGGCCGTTCGTCGCGGTCAACGTCACGGCCATCCCTGCGACCATGTTCGAGCGGGAGTTCTTCGGCCACGCCAAGGGGGCCTTCAGCGGTGCGGAGGAGGATCGCCGCGGCCTGGCCGCCGCGGCCGACGGCGGCACGCTGTTCCTCGACGAGATCGGCGATCTGCCGTCCGAGGTCCAGACCAAGCTCCTGCGGCTGCTCCAGGATGGGTCGTACCACGCCCTGGGCGACCCGGACCAGCGGCGCGCGAACCTGCGCATCATCGCCGCCACGAACGCCGACCTCGAGCAGGCCGTGGCCGACGGCGATTTTCGCGAGGATCTGTACTATCGCCTGGCCATCCTCGCCATCCCGCTCCCGCCGCTGCGGCACCGGTCCGCGGACGTGATCCCGCTGTTCGATCACTTCCTCAGCGAGGCGGCCGGTCGCAAGGTCACCAGCGACCGCTACTTCAACCACGTCTCGCGCCGCCTCCTGGAGAAGTACCACTGGCCGGGCAACGTCCGCGAGCTCACGGTGATCGCGCGCCGGGCGCACATCGCTCTCATGCGGCACGGGCGGGTGGAGCTGGAGGTGGGCACGGGGGCGAGCGCCATGGTGATCACGGGACCCGAGCAGGCCGCCGCTGCGGCGTCGGGAAGCGGGGACGACCTCTCCGCCCCCACCCCCTCGCTCAGTCGTGCGCACATCCTGCTGGCGCTCGAGGAGGCCGGCGGCAATCGCAGCGAGGCGGCCCGGATGCTGGGTGTCTCGCGGACCACGCTCTACCGGCGGCTGTCGCGCCTGGGCCTGGATCCCAGTCGCCTGGACCGGCGCACGGACGAGGACGACACCTGATCGTTCCGGACGCTCCGTCCGGGATCCTCCACGCACGCCACCGGCGATCCGCCCCTCACTCCCCCACCATCGCCATCCCCGCCAGCCACCCCCCCGTCCAGGCCGCCTGCAAGTTGAAGCCCCCGGTCACGCCGTCGATGTCCAGGACCTCGCCGGCGAAGAACAGGCCGGGCTGCTTGCGGCTCTCCATGCGGCGCAGGTCCACCTCGCCGAGGGGCACGCCGCCGCAGGTGACGAACTCGTCCTTGTTGAGGCTCTTGCCGTCCACCGCGAAGCGGGCCTCGCGGAGCTGGCCAGCCAGCGCCCGGGCCTCGGCCTTGCGCAGCTCGGCCCAGGTGCGGTCGGCGGGGATGCCGGCGGCGGTCACCAGGCGTTCCCAGAGGCGGCGCGGCAGGTCCGCCAGGACGTCCTTCATCACCAGCCGCCGGGGATGGCCGGTCCGCAGCGCGGCCAGGTTGGCCGCGGTCTCCTCGCGCGCCACGGCCGGCAGCCAGTCCACCACCAGGGTGAACCGGTAATCCCGCTCGCACAGCTCGCGCGCGCCCAGGGCCGAGAGCTTCAGCACCCCGGGGCCGCTGACGCCCCAGTGCGTCACCAGCAGCGGGCCGCGGTTTGCGAGCCCGCTCCGGCCCTCGCCGCCGGCGTCCTCCACCCGCAACCCCACCTCCGGCACCGCGAGGCCGGCCAGGTCGGCCAGCCGCGGATCATCGATGTGGAACGTGAACAGCGACGGCACCGGCGGCACCACGCCGTGCCCGAACCCCATGGCCAGCTCCTTGCCGCCGCCGCCGCGCATGCCGCCCGAGGCGATGAGCAGGCGGTCGGCCGGGTAGCGCTCGCCGTCGCCGGCGATGACCAGGAAGCGCTGGTCCTCGCGCACCGCGCCGCGCACCGGCCGCTTCGTGAAGATGCGCACGCCGGCGGCGCGGGCGGCGTCGATGAGGCAGCCGGTCACGGTGGTGGATTTGTCCGTGGTGGGGAACATGCGGCCGTCGGCCTCGGTCTTCAGCGGCACGCCGCGGGCGGCGAACCAGTCGATGGTCTGCTGGGGGCCGAAGCGGGTCAGCGGGCCGCGCAGCTCGCGGGCGCCGCGGGGGTAGTGGGTCACCAGGTCGCGCGGATCGCGGCAGTCGTGGGTGACGTTGCAGCGGCCGCCGCCGGAGATGGTCACCTTCTGCAGCAGGTCGCGGCCCTTCTCCAGCAGCGTCACCTCGGCGGTGGGGTCCAGCTCGGCCACGCGCACCGCGGCGAACACGCCGGCCGCGCCGCCGCCCACGATCACCACCTGGCGGCTCATCCGGTGGTCTCCGCGCGGGGCGGCCGGCGCACCGGCCGGCGCTGGACCACCACGGCGGCGAGGTAGATGGCCGCCGCCACCAGGATCACCACCGCGCCGGTGGGCAGGTCCCAGTGGAAGCTGAGGGCCAGGCCGGCGGTGGTGCTGATCACGCTGAGCACCGTGGCCGCGGCCATCATCACGCTCAGCCGCGCGGTGAAGCGCCCGGCCGCTGCGGCGGGCAGCGACAGCAGCGCGATCACCATCACGATGCCCACCACGTAGACCAGGCTGACCACCGTCAGCGCCACCAGCACCAGCAGCAGGGTGGACCAGCCGTCCACGTTCAGGCCGCGCAGGCGGGCGAACTCGGCGTCGAAGCTGCAGGCCACCAGCTGGTGGTAGAAGAGCCAGACCACCACCAGGATCACCGCATCGAGCGCCAGCAGCAGCTTCAGGGCCAGCGGATCGATCAGCATGATGTTGCCGAACAGGTAGCTCATCAGGTCCACCTTGTAGCCCGGCGACTGGAAGAGGAAGACCACGCCCACGGCCATGCCCACGGCCCACAGGGCGCTGATGGCGGTGTCGGCGCGCTCGCTGCCGCGGGCCTCCACCACGCCCAGGATCAGCGCCCCGAGCAGGGCGAACACCAGCGCGCCGTGCAGCGGATGCAGCCAGGCGAGGCCCTGGGCGGTCTGCAGCCAGTAGGCCAGGCCCATGCCGCCGAGCACCGCGTGGGCGAGGCCGCCGGCCACCGCGGTGATCCGCCGGGTGACCACGAAGCTGCCCACCACGCCGCAGGCCACGCTGGCCGCCAGCCCGGCCAGCAGGGCGTGGCGCAGGAACGCGAAGTCGCCCACCGCGCGCAGGAACTCACCCATGGCGGTGCTCCCCGGGGGGGCAGTCGTCGTGGTCGTGGCGGACCAGGACCATGCTGTGCATGTCGGGGAAGAAGTCCGCCAGCTCGGGCGGGATCTCCGTGGTGCCCGGCAGGTGGACGTGGCCGTCGTGGATGCAGATCACCTGGTCGACGTGCCGCGAGACCAGGCTCACGTGGTGGCTGACCACCAGGACGGTCAGGCGGCGGGAGAGGTGGGAGAGCAGGTCGTAGAGCTGGTTCTGACTGGTGGGGTCGAGGCCGGCGGCGGGCTCGTCCAGGACCAGCATCTGGGGCTCGGTGGCCAGGGCGCGGGCCACCAGGACGCGCTGGCGCTGGCCGCCCGAGAGCGCGGCCAGGGGGCGGTCGGCCAGGGCGGTGGCGTCCACCTCGGCCAGGGCGGCGAGCACCGCCTCGCGGTCCGGACCGCGCCACGGCCCCAGGTGGCGGCCGCGGCCCAGCCGTCCGTGGCCCACCGCCTCGCGCACCGTCACCGGGAACGAGGGATCCAGGTGCGCGGACTGGGGCAGGTAGCCCACCCGGCGGCGCGACCGGCCGGGCGCCTCGCCCAGTAGCCGCACCTCGCCGCGGTCGGGGGCGAGCAGGCCCAGGGCCACCTTCAGCAGGGTGGACTTGCCGCCGCCGTTGGGGCCGATCACCGCGGTGAAGCTGCCCGTCTGCACGGTCAGTTCCACGCCGTGCAGCACGCGGCGGCCGTCGTAGCCGAACTCCACGCCGTGCATCGCCAGGGCGGGGGTCGCCGGCGTGGTCATGGGCGGACCTCCAGCCCCGCGCGCACGGCCTGGCCGATGCGCCGCAGGTTGGCCAGGTGATCGCGGGCCAGCGGGTCGAGGACGGTCACCTCCAGGCCGGCCGTCTCGGCCAGGGTGCGGGCGGCCTGGTCGGAGGCCTGGGGCTGGATGAACACCGTGCCCACGCCCGCCGCCTCCACCTCGCGCATCAGCTCCGCCAGCCGGCGGGGCCCGGGGGCGAGGCCACCGGACTCGATGGCCTTCTGGACCAGCCCGTAGTCGCGGGCGAAGTAGCCGAACGCCGGGTGGAAGACCAGCAGGGTGCGGCCCCGGACGGGGGCGAGGAGGTCGGCGAGGTCGCGGTCGAGGGTGGCGAGGTCGCCGGCGAGGTCGGCCGCACGCCGGGCGATGGCGTCCGCCTGCCCCGGCAGCAGCTCCTGCAGGGCACGGGCCATGGCCTCGGCCTGCGCGGCGGTGTTGCGGGGGCTGAGCCAGACGTGGGGGTCGCCCTCGTGGTCGCCGGCGCACTGGTGGCCGGCGTGGTCGTGGCCGGCGCACTGGTGCCCGGCATGATCATGGCCGTCGTGGTCGCCGCCCGCCGCGGGCAGCAGGGTGAGCCCGGCGTGGGTGGGCACCACCCGCAGGTCCGGGATCGCCGCCTGGAGCCGCGGCACCAGCGCCGTCTCCAGCGCCACGCCCGTGGTGAACCAGATCCGGGCGGTGCTGAC
>JAASSM010000151.1 GCA_021767885.1 bacterium
AACGTCGCCGCCCTGAACGGCTCACCCGAGCATCCGGAGAGCTTCACCGCGCTGGGTCGGCTGCTGGAGGACCAGGCCTGGCGCCTGGCCTTCTGGCGCGTGGCCGGCGACGAGATCAACTACCGCCGCTTCTTCGACATCAACGATCTGGCCGGCCTGCGCATGGAGAACGACGAGGTCTTCGAGGCCACCCACGGCCTGGTGCTCGAGCTGATCGCCAGCGGCCGGCTGCAGGGCGTGCGCCTCGATCACCTCGACGGCCTCTACGATCCCGCCGGCTACTGCCACCAGCTCCGCGCCCGCCTGGGCGAGGAGCTCACCGCGCGCCACGGCGGCGCGCCCGAACAGGCCGCCGACGCGGTCTACGTGGTGGCCGAGAAGATCCTCGCCGACCACGAGCGCCTGCCCGCCGACTGGCCGGTCCAGGGCACCACCGGCTACGAGTTCGCCCGCCTGGCGGGCGGCCTGCTCGTCGACGGCGACCAGGCGCGCGCTCTGGACCGCGCCTACACCCGGTTCGTGGGCCAGCGGGTGGACTACGAGGAGCTGCTCTACCAGAGCAAGCTGCTGATCATGCGCACCTCGCTGGCCAGCGAGCTGAACGTCCTGGCCGACCAGCTCGACCGCATCTCCGAGGCCGACTGGCGCACCCGCGACTTCACCCGCAGCAAGCTGCGCGAGGCGCTACGCGAGATCGTGGCCTGCTTCCCGGTCTACCGGACCTACCTCGCCGGCGGCGAGCCGTCGCCCGAGGACGTCCGCCACGTGGAGTGGGCCGTGGCCCGCGCCCGCCGCCAGGGCCGCGCCACCGACCAGAGCGTCTTCGACTTCCTGCAGGACGTGCTGCTCGGGCGGGTGGCCGGGGGCACCGGCCCGGAGCTGCGTGGCCAGGTGCGCCACTTCGCCCGCCGGGTGCAGCAGTTCACCAGCCCGGTGACGGCCAAGGGCATGGAGGACACCACCTTCTACCTCTACAACCGTCTGCTGAGCCTCAATGAGGTGGGCGGCGAGCCCGAGCAGGTGGGCGTCTCGGTGGCGGCCTTCCACCACCACAACCGCGAGCGCCAGCGCCACTGGCCCGGCGCCATGCTCAGCACCTCCACCCACGACAGCAAGCGCAGCGAGGACGTCCGCGCGCGCATCAGCGTGCTCTCGGAGATCCCCGCGCGCTGGGCGGAGGCCGCCGCGCGCTGGAGCGTCCTCAACCGCCGCCACCGTCGCAAGGCCGGCGGCGCGCTCGCTCCGGTCCGCAACGACGAGTACGCCTTCTACCAGAACCTCCTGGGCATCTGGCCCGAGCACGACCCGGCCGCGGCCGAGCGCGAGCAGCTCATCGCGCGCCTGCGCGAGGCCATGCTCAAGAGCGTGCGCGAGGGCAAGCGCCACAGCAGCTGGATCAACCCCGACGCGGCCTACGAGGAGGCCCTCGCCCGCTTCGTCGAGCGCACCCTGGACCCGGCCACCGGCGAGCACTTCCTGCGCGAAATGCAGCCGGTGCTCGCGGGGGTGGCGCACCACGGCCGCCTGGGCGGCCTGACCCAGGCCCTGCTCAAGCTCACCGCTCCGGGGGTGCCGGACATCTACCAGGGAACCGAGCTGTGGGCCCACAGCCTGGTGGATCCCGACAATCGCCGGCCCGTGGACCACACCGGCTGCGCCACCCTGCTGGCCGGCCTGCGCGACGAGGCCGAGCGCCGCGGCCCCGGCGCCGTGGCCGGCGACCTCTGGCGCGATCCCGCCGACGGCCGCGCCAAGCTCTGGCTCACCTGGCGGGCGCTGCAGCTACGAGCCGAGCGCCCGGCGCTCTTCGCCGCCGGCGACTACGTCCCGGTGGAGGCCACCGGCACCCGCGCCGACCACGTGGTGGCCTTCGCCCGCGTCCACGAGGGCGAGGCCTGCCTGGTGATCGCCCCGCGCCTGACCGTGGGCCTCTGCGGCTGGCCGGAGCGCCGCCTGCCCCTGGGCGGCGCGGTCTGGGACGACACCGTCCTGGTCCTGCCCGACCAGCTCGCCGGCGCCCACCTGGTCGACGTGCTCACCGGCGCGGAGCTGGACGTGGCCCCGGGCCGCCGCACGTTGCCGATGGCCACGGCACTGGCGGACTTCCCCGCGGCGTTGCTGATCGGGGGCGAGGAGGCAGGGGACTGATGCCGACCGAAGCGCCGCGATTGATCGACACCCACTGCCACCTGAACTTCGCCCCCCTCGGGGACGACCCCGCCGCTGTCCTGCAGCGCGCCGCCCATGCCGGCGTCGATCGCGTGATCGTCCCGGCCTACGACCACGCCACCTGGGAGCCCATCGTCGCCCTGGCGGCGGCCCACCCCGGCGTGGTCCGCCCCGCGCTGGGCCTGCACCCCTGGGTGGCCGATCATCCCCTCGACCTCGACCACCTCGCCGATCACCTGCGCGAGAGCGGCGCGGTGGCCGTCGGCGAGATCGGCCTGGACACCAAGGTGGAGGAGCCGGCCCTGCCGGCGCAGGTGGCCGCGCTGGAGAAGCAGCTCGAGCTGGCCCGCGACCTGGACCTGCCGGTGATCCTGCACTGCCGCGGCGCCTTCGCCGAGCTGGACGAGATCCTCCGGCGCTTCTCCCCGCGCCTGGCCGGCGTGTTGCATGCCTTCTCGCGACCGCCCGAGCTGGCCGAGCAGTTCCTGCGCCTCGGCCTGCACCTGGGCCTGGGCGGCGCGGTGACCCGCCCGCGGGCGCGCGTGCGCCAGGCCGTGGGCGAGATCCCGCTCGAGCGCGTGGTCCTGGAGACCGACGCCCCCTCCATCGGCCTCGACGGCGTGGAGTCCGAGAACGCCGAGCCCCGCCACGTCGCCCAGGTGGCCGCGGCGGTGGCCGAACTGCGAGGCGTCGGTCCCGAGCAGGTGGCCGCGGTCACCACCGCGGCGGCGGAGCGGCTCTTCGGGCTCTGATCGCGGCCGCGCTCTTCGCTGGCGCCCGGCGGCGCCGCCGGCAGGCCGGCGCGGCCCCCCGTCGTCACCACGCCGCGTCATCACCTCGCCGCCCCGTCGCCTCGCCGTCACCGCGCCAGGACTTGACGGATCCTACCGCCCAGGGACACCGCGGTGTCCCTGGGGCCGCTTCCAGCGCAACAATCGTCCGCCCGGTTGGACGGCTTCTTCCATTCCGTGCAGAAATGTCTCCTCTTGTTCTCCGAGCGCGCCCCGCTCCTGAACGAGGTGTCCAGCACTGGCGCACACTTCGTTCAGGAGAGGCCCCACCTCTCGGCGGCTCGCGGATGGGGTAGACGCACCCGGCCCCCCGATCGGCCCCCGGGCATGATCCTCGCGCGGTCCCTGCGGCCTCCCTTGCCGCACGCCCTTCCCCGGAGGTATCATGCATTCGAACGAGGAGAGATCCATGGCCAACCGCGCCCGGGACTGGTTCGCGCAGGCGGAGAAGGACGTGGGGCTCGCCCGGCTCGCGGCCGAGCACGGCCGCCACGAGTGGGCCTGCTTCGCCGCACAGCAGGCAGCCGAGAAGTCCGTCAAGGCCCTGCACCTGTTCCTCGGGCAGGAGGTCTGGGGACACATGGTGGCGCGGCTGCTAGGGGACCTGCCGTCAGCACCGCCGCAGGACATCGTCGAGCGGGCCATGATTCTGGACAACGACTACGTGCCGAGCCGGTACCCCAATGGTCATCCCGAAGGTGCGCCGTTCGAGCACTACGGCGCCCGCCAGAGCCGCGAGGCGATCGAGCATGCCGATACGATCCTTGCATTCGTCCGTGCTGAGATGGCCCGACCGTGAGACGGTCGCTGGGGCCGTCCGCGAGTGGGCCGCCGACCAGGCCGCGCGCCGGCCGGAATTGACCCGGCTCGGGTACTTCGGCAGCTACGCCCGCGGCGACTGGGGCGTGGGCAGCGACGTGGACCTGGTCGCCGTGGTGACGTCGGCCTCGCGGCCGTTCCATCAGCGCGGCCGCGACTGGGACACCACGGCGTTGCCGGTGCCGGCGGACATCCTGGTCTACACCACGGCCGAGTTCGCCGACGTGCTGGGCCGCGGCGATCGCTTCGCCGCCGTGCTGGCGACCGAGGTGGTCTGGGTGCATCGCCGCTAGCGGCCTGGTGGGCTGCGCCCCGCTCCTGAACGAGGTGTCCAGCACTGGCGCACACTTCGTTCAGGAGCGGCTCCACCTCTCGGCGGCTCGCGGATGACGCAGACGCACCCGGCCCCCGCCTTGTCCTGCCACGATCCGATCGGTAGATTCCACCGGCACCCGCGTGTTCGCCCCGCGCAGCGCCAGTTTCCGCACCGAACGGAGGCCACCATGCGCAGCCTGCCCTCGTGGACCGGGGGTGTCCTGGTCCTGTCCCTGCTCCTGGCGCTCGCCGTGGCCGCCACCGCCGCCGATCATGCCCTGATCCGGATCTGGTTCGACGGGCCGCAGGACCAGGCGCTGCTCGCTACCCACCCGGAGCTCGATGTCGCCGCGGTCAAGCCGGGGGTGAGCGCCGACGTGATCGCCACCCCGGCGACGCTGCCGACCGTCCGCGCCCTCGGACTCCGCTTCGAGGTGGTGCACGAGGATCTGGTCGCCCACCATGCCGCGCGTGCGGTCCCCAGGGACGCAGGCGATTTCGGCATCTGGCATACCCACGACGAGGCCGTGGCCTGGGCCGACAGCCTGGCGCGCATGCATCCGGAGGTGGTCTCGCCGCGGTGGTCCATCGGCCAGTCGCACGAGGGCCGGGACATCTGGTGCCTGCGGGTCTCGGACAACCCGACCGTGGACGAGGACGAGCCGGAGGTCCTGCTCGACGGCCTGCACCATGCGCGGGAGATCATCACCAGCGAGTTCGCGCTGATGTTCGTCGCCGACCTGGCCGAGAGCTACGGCACCGATCCGGTGGCCTCCTGGCTGGTGGACCACCGTGAGCTCTACGTCGTGCCCATGGTCAATCCCGATGGCCTAGTGTACAACCAGCAGACCGAGCCACAGGGCGGCGGCATGTGGCGCAAGAACCGGCGCGACAACGGCGACGGCACCCGCGGCGTGGATCTCAATCGCAACTACCCCTACGCGTGGGGCCACGACGATGAGGGCGCCAGTCCCGAGCCCGGCGACCCGAACTACCGCGGGCCGACCGCGGGCAGCGAGCCCGAGACGCAGGCGATGATGACACTCATCGACGCGCACACGTTCGTCACCGCGCTGTCCGCCCACAGCTATGGCGACCTCACCCTCCACCCCTGGGGCTACACGCCCACCCCGGCGCCGGACGCGCCGCTGCTGGCGCGGATGGCGGCGATCATGTGCGCGCGCAACGGCTACGTGCATGGCTCGCCCGCCAGCATCCTCTATCCCGCCAGCGGCGGGACCATGGACTGGAGCTACGGTCAGGCGGACGGGCGCCCGCGGGTCCTCGCCTTCACCAACGAGATCGGCGACTGGGGGGACGGCTTCTGGCCGCCGGAGGACCGCCGTGGCGAGCTGTTCGCCGCGAACCTCTGGCCCATGCGCTACCTGATGATGGCGGCGGGCCCGTACGTCGATGCGGATCACGGCGTGGCGTCCGATCTGGACGGCGGCCTGCTGGAACCGGGCGAGCGGGGGTTCTTCCGGTTCACGGTCGCCAACCGCGCGGCCCGTGTAGCGGTGGCCGGAACCCAGATCACCCTCGCCTGCGACGATCCGTACGTGCAGCTCCTGGCCGCATCCCGCAAGCTGGGACGGCTGGCGCCCATGGCCGCGGTCGATCTCCAG
>JAASSM010000152.1 GCA_021767885.1 bacterium
AGGCGGTCAGCGGCGCCAGGCCGGCCTCTGCCAGCTCGGCCGGCGTGGTCAGCGCACCCGGGGCGAGGGCGGTCCCGTTGACCGAGACGTCGAGATGCACCGGATTCCCTCCTGCCCCCCCCCAGGGGCGTTGGTCAGGCGCGTCCGGCCGCCTCCGTGGGGAACCGGGCGGCGAGGTCGTCCCCCAGTCCACGGAGAGCCCGGCCGAGCAGGTCGGCCGCGGTCACGCGGTCGGCGCGCCGCAGCGAGGCCACGGCGGCATCCAGCAGGTCCAGGGTCGCGGTGGGATCCCAGCCGCGGCCGTGGGCCTCGAAGAGGTAGCGGATCACCAGCCGCAGCAGGCGATGGCATTCGCGACGCAGGACGCCGTTGGTGCAGTCGGCCGTCAGCTGCCGCAGCAGCAGGTAGAGCTGCTCGCAGACCGTGCCCGGATCCTGGGCGCCCATCCGGGCGCGTCCGAGGGCGTTGCCGGCCTCCACGAACCCGTGCAGATCCTGCTCGCCCCCCTGCCGGGTGGCGGCCGGGACCAGGACGGCGAGGGTCTGCAGCAGGTCCACGGCCTCCTGGCCCGAGAGATGGGGCACCCGGAAGCCGCGACCCATGTCCGAGGCCAGCGCGCCCTCGGTGGTCAGGCAGAGCATGGCCTCGCGCAGGGGCGTGCGGCTGATGCCCAGCTCCTGGGCGAGCTGCGACTCGTTGATCCGCCCCCCGGAGGGCAGGCGGCCATCGATCACGCGGCCGAGGATCTCGGCGCCCACGTCGGCGCGCAGCGGCTTTCGTTCGAACATCGGGAGTCCTTCAGCTGGATGCGTTCGCGAGCGAACCGGAGCATTCTAGGCCATGCCGGCGACGCTGCCAAGAGAGGAGCCGCCCGGTGGGCCAATACGGGCGCCCCCGGACCGGGGCATGCCCGTGGCCCGGGGGCGCGACCGCGTGACGGAGCCGCGGGGGGCTCCGCTCGTCGGCTCAGACCACCACCACGGAGTTCTCCGCACCGGCGATCCCGGCGGGCACGTAGCGGTCGGCGGCGTCGTCGTTGGTCCACTGCTGGTCGTCCAGCAGGTAGCGGAACTGGTACTCGCGACCCACCTCGAGGTCCAGGGTGGCCTTGAACTCCCCGCTCTTCAGCCGGCGCATCCGGGTGGCCCCGGGGTCCCAGCCGTTGAACTCGCCCACCACGGAGACCTGGCGGGCACTGCCGGCCACCTCGGGCGGCAACTTGAACGTCACCTTGCTCACCGGCCGGCTCTTGAGGTACTTCTTGCTCAGGCTCATGAGGAAAACCCCCGTACAAAAGGTCATGAACTGGCGCGGGCGATACGCCAACAAATCGCGCTTTGCTCCGGAATCATATGCGCGGATCGCCGGGGGTCAACCCTCTTCCGCGCCGGGCTCGCCGCGGGCGAGATCCAGCATGTAGCCGGCCACGGCCAGGAGCTTCTCGTCGCCCAGCCGGAAGGCTGGCATGGGCGGGAAGTCCTCGCGCTTGCGTCCGGGCGCGGCGGTCCAGGCGGCGATGCCGGCGGGGTTCTCGGCATAGAGCGAGGCGATCTCCAGGAGCGAGGGGCCCACCAGCGTCCGTTCGCGCGCATGGCAGGCGGCGCAGGTGCTCTCGAAGATCCGCTGGCCCAGGGGCGTGACCGTCCTCTGCTGTCCGGTGGCCTCGCGCCACTGGGCGGCGGCCGCCAGCCAGCCCATGTCCCGGGTGTGCGCCTCCATGCGGGTGCGGTGCTCGGCCACCGCCTGCTCGCGATACACGTGCCGACCGTAGCCCATGGCGAACGCCGTCAGCGTGATGAGGCTGAAGACCAGCGCGGCGCGCGGCATCAGCCGGGTGCGCTCGGTGGTGATCTCGCCCCACATCAGGCTCATGGCCCACAGCGCGAGGACCACGCCGATGGAGATGATGCCGATGAGCGTCCAGCTCATGCCCTGGCCGGGCAGGGTCAGCAGGACCAGCGGGCCGAAGAGCAGCTGCAGCGCCGAGGCCCCCAGGGCGATGCCGTAGAACAGGCGCCGCAGGGCGTTGCGGTCCAGGGTCTGGAGCTTCTCCTCGATGGGGCAGCCGGCGCGCAGGAAGAACATGAGCAGGAAGAGGCCGCTGATGGCCACGCTCGCGGTCACGAAGTGGAAGTACCGCGGCCACACGTTGGGCAGCACCAGGGCGGAGAGGAAGCCGCTCACCTCGTTCCAGCGGCCGGGGAAGAGCATGAGGTTGACGTTGGCCAGGAAGACCAGCGGGATCACCAGGAAGAGCGCGGCGCCGGCCATGCCCAGGGCGATGTGCAGCCCCTTGGCGTGGGCGAGCCGGTCCCACGTGTACTTGTGGGCGTAGGTGATCAGGAACGCCAGGGTGATCAGTGGCACCAGGGCGATCCAGGCCCCGCCGGTGAGCGAGTTGGCGGTGTAGAAGTACACCGTGTACAGCACGTTGATCCCCAGCAGGGGGCCCACGCCCATGACCACGGCCAGGCTCTTGTTCACCGTCACGGTGCCGGCGATGGCGCGGGCGAGGACGTCGAAGTCTGGCCGGCGCCGGCCCAGCAGCTCGAAGGCCACCGTCAGGAGCGAGCCGCCCAGCATGAGGTTGACGAACAGGATGTGCCAGAGGAACAGGAACACCAGCAGCGCTTGCAGGAGGACCGTGTCCGCGGGAAGCGGCAGGGGGATGTCCAGGGGCAGGGGCCAGTTGACGATGCTATCCATGACGGTCGCGTCCTCCGGTCAGCGGGTGCGCTGGGGTGTGCCGTGGGTCTGGGCGCCGTGCAGGCCGGCGGGGTCGTTGCGGAGCGCCACCAGGTACTCGGCCAGGGCGGTCTTCTCGGCGTCGGTGCCGGGCAGCGGCGGCATGAACGGGCGGGCGTTGTGCATGCTGCCCAGGTAGCTTCGCACCGTCCCCGGATCCCAGTCCTGCCAGCCGTACATGGCGGCCAGCTTCTGGACCACGCCGTTGACGCCGTGGGTGGTGTGGCAGCGGCTGCAGGTCAGGCGGAACATCTCGCGGCCGGCTTCCAGGGTGTTGGACCCGGTCACCTCGCGCACCGAGGCGTAGGTGGCGTGGGCGAGCAGGCCGTCCTCGGCGTAGAGGGGGTAGTCGCTGGCGCGCAGGCCGTTGGAGTACATGTAGGCCTCGATCACGTCGGGCTTGCGGATGAACTCGCGGACGCGCTCGAAGTAGCTGAGCTGCCACACGGCCAGCAACGCCGGCACCACCAGCACCAGGGCCGGCAGCCGCCGCGGCGCCAGCACGCCCCACAGACCCACCAGCACCACCGCGCCCACCGAGGCGGCCAGGATCCACTGCAGCGGCCCCAGGAAGTCCGCGAACGCCAGCGTGGTCATGGCCGTGGGCAGGTTGTCGAGCATGCGCCCGGGGATCACGCGCCAGTAGGCCCAGGCGCCGGCCAGCCAGGGGCCGGTGAAGAGCAGGGCCCAGCCGCTGACGAGGCGGATGGCGCGGGCGCGGAACGCGGGGTCGTGCCGGGTGAAGAAGGCCGTGAGCGCCAGGATGAACAGGGCGGCCGACACCAGGGCGAACGGCGTGCGGAACGCCAGCTGCGGCAGGTAGAGGGGGTTGAGCACGGCGGTCCAGAAGCCGGGCTGGACGGTCCAGACGCCGGTGTCCATCTGGAAGCCGAGGATGGCCACGATCACCGCCATGGTCAGCCAGGAGAAGGCGGCCAGCGCCCAGCCGATGGCCAGGTGGCCGCGGGGGTGCCGCTGCTTCCAGGCGGTCTTCCAGGTCAGCGCGTAGACCAGGATGAGCACCACCTCGGTGACGAAGACCGTCCACTCGAAGAACCAGGCCCAGAAGAACACGCGGATCAGCGAGCCGATGGCCTGGGGGTTGACCAGGCTGGTGGACAGCCAGATGCCCACGCCGGTCAGGGCGCCCAGGCTGGTGGTGATGATGAAGCACACCCAGAGGCTCCGGTAGGCCAGCCGGTCCCAGCGCTGGTCGCCGGTGCGCAGGCCGCGCCACTCCAGCGTGGCGATGAGCGGGATGGCGCCCACGGCGAGCATGTGGTTGATCAGGACGTGCACCGTGGCGATCACCGCGATCAGCAGGCGGTTGCCGAAGAAGTCGAGGTGGAAGAGGGGGAAGTCCATGGTATCGGCGTCCTCGTCGGGTTGGCGGGCGGAGCGCTGCGGGTGGCGGTCCCGGACGGCCGGGACCACGCGGGCCGGGGCGAGGCAAAGGAGACTTTTCAGATCTCCTAGGATTCGTATAGAGTTTTTGCTGGCAACGGGTTACGCGGTTGATGAAGATACCCGATCGGCCGGCCGGCCGCCACGTGCGGATTGCGCCGGACGGCCAGTGGAAACTTCATGAGTCCGGGAGCGTTCACCACGCGCATCCCATCCGTCGCATCGCGGCCGGTCGCCGTGGCGCCTGCGGGGCGCCCCCGGCCGCGAGCTTCCGATCCCCCCTGGAGGTTGCCCATGCGCCCGCGTGTCCTGGCGCTGCCCCTGCTCCTGCTCGTCCTGGCGGCCGGTGCCGCCGGCGCCGAGGATCAGTCCCTGACCGCCACCACCTGGGATCAGGCCCAGGCCCTGGCCCAGCAGCACGGCAAGCCCATCCTCATCGACTTCTTCACCGAGTGGTGAGGCGGCTGCCAGGTCTTCGCCCGTGAGGCGAGGGAGAACGAGCGCCTGCGCCGCTACCTGGCCGAGACGGTGGTGCTGCTGAAGAACGACTGCGAGAAGGATCCGGGCAAGGACCTCGCGCAGCGGTACGAGGTCCGCGTCTACCCCACCTTCGCCATGGTCGATCGCCAGGGCGAGGTCACCGATCGCTGGGCTGGCTATGCCGGCGTCGCGGGCTTCATCGAGCAGGTGGACCGCGCCCGGGACGACCGCCGCACCATCGCCCAGAAGCGCGCCGCGTTCGCCGAGGAGCCCACCCTGGACCTGGCGCTCTCGCTGGCCCAGTACAGCGAGGCCGTCTTCGCCAGCGCCGACGCGGTGGACTACTACCGCAAGGCCATGGCCCTGGATCCGGCCCTCACCGAGGAGCTGCGCGGCAAGGTCTTCATGGCCATGTACTACGGCGCCCAGCAGGGCCAGTTCACCGGCCCGCAACTGCTGGCCGAGGGCGAGGCCGTCCTGCGCAATCCCGACGCCACGTTGGACCAGGTGCTCATGGTGACCAGCATCACCCGTCAGATCGCCCCGACGGACGAGTACATCCCGTTCCTGAAGCGCGCCCTGGCGGTGACCGAGGATGCCGAGGATCCGGCGGCGCAGGACTTCCGTCGCGAGCTCCTGGTGGATGCCGCCCTGCTCATCGACCAGGACCCCCGGCAGGCGCTGCAGCTCAAGCGCGAGACGCTGCCCGGGGGCTGGCGGGACGACCCCGTCGCTCTCAACGACTTCGCCTGGTGGTGCTTCGAGAACGGCGTGAACCTGGACGAGGCGTACGACCTCGCCGTCCGCGGCGCCGAGCTGGCCCAGGACGACGCCACCCGGGCCAACATCCTGGACACCGCCGCCCAGGTGGCCTTCAAGGCCGGCAAGGTGGAGCAGGCGCTCGTGCACCAGCGCGAGGCCGTCCGTCTGGCACCCGACCATCAGGGCTTCCGCGCGACGCTCGAGCGGTTCGAGGCGGCGAGCGGGGGCTGAGGCGCGGTGGCCCTGGCTCGCGCCGGCTGTCGGTCGCGCGCGGCATCCCACCGGGGATGCC
>JAASSM010000002.1 GCA_021767885.1 bacterium
CCGGGACGCACGCGGCCCCCGGCGCGAGCCGGGGGCCGCGGTGTCGGATGGTGGGCCACGCCAGGCGGCGCGCCGCTCCGGGGTCTACTCGAACAGTCCCTTGATGCTGGACCAGTCGGTGGACTGGACGGCCACGCCGCCGCAGAGCTCCACGTTGTCGCTGGTGTCGATGACGAAGTCGCCCATGTCGCCGTCATCGCCCACGCCGTAGTTGCTGATCACCAGCCAGTACTCCGTGTCCGGCGTCAGGATCACGCCGTCCTCCACGGTGATGGCGCTGTAGAGGCCCTCGCCGCCGTCGTCGTCGTAGTAGACGCACTCGGCCAGGGGCATGGTGGGATCGAAGTCGGCGCAGAACAGGTGCAGGGTGGTGTCGTCCAGGGTGGTCCCGTTGGTGCTGACCACGAACTCCACGGGGTTGGCGTCGGTGGAGGTGACGCAGAACATGTCGTAGTACTGGCCCTGGTAGAAGGCCGCGGTCAGGCCGTAGTCGCAGGTCTCCGGAGCGGGGTCGCCGAAGCCGTAGCCGCGGTCCCAGACGGGCGAGGACTCGGTGAACGCGCCGGTGATCTGGATGCGGCTCTGGGCCTGCATCACGTAATCCTGGGTGTCGGGCTGCTTGTCGCCGGCCGCCAGGGCGACGGCGGCGCAGAGCGTCAGCAGCAGGACGGTGACGATCGCATGCTTCATGGTGGGCCTCCTCGGATTCCAGGGAGGGCGCGGGCGCGGGCGCGGGCTGCGCCCGGTGCCGCGGGTCCGGGAAGATTATCACGGATCCGTGAGCATCGTCAATTCCGCCGCGGGGCCGGCACGCTGCGGCCCAGGTCGCCCCTGGCCCGGATCGGGCCGGGCTGCCATCTTGTGCCGGCGACACGTCACGCCTGGCCAGGAGCGTCCCCATGCCGCTGATCGATCTGACCCATCCCATCGCCCCGGGCATGCCCAGCTTCCCGGGCACGCCATCGCCGGATTTCCGCGAGCGCTTCACCATCGCCGAGCACGGCTTCCGGGAGCGGGAGATCACCATGATCTCCCACACGGGCACCCATGCCGACGCGCCGGCGCACATCCTGCCCCGGGGCGTGACCTTCGACGCCTACGGCATCGACCGCTTCGCCGGACAGGCCGTGGTGGTCGACGCGCCCGGCGTCGGGGCCGTGGCGCCAGCGGCGACGCCGGCCATGGTGGAGGCGAGCCATCTGCAGGCCCAGGCCGAGCGCATCGCGGGCGTGGACTTCGTGCTCCTGCGCACGGGCTGGTCGGCGTTCTGGGGCGAGGAGGACTACTTCCGCGGCTTCCCCTGCCTGACCGCCGAGGCGGCGCGCTGGCTGGTGGACCACGGCGTGCGGGGATTCGGCGTGGACACCTGCTCGGTGGACCCGCCCGACAGCGCGGATCTGCCGGTCCACCACGTGCTGCTCGGCGCCGAGGTGCTCATCGTCGAGAACCTGGCCAACCTGCAGGCGCTGCCGGCGGCGCCCTTCCCGTTCCTGGCGCTGCCGTTGCGGCTGAGCGACGCGGACGGCGGTCCGGTGCGGGCGGTGGCGTTGGTCGGACCGGCGCGGCACCGCGGCGGCTCGCCGCCGGCCGCGGCGCCCGGCCGGCGTCCGGACTATTTCAGGAGGGCCATCTTGCGCACCTCGTCCACGCCCGGCGCGCGCAGGCGATAGAGGTAGACGCCAGCGGCCAGGGCCCGGCCGTCCTGGTCGGCGCCGTCCCACACCGCCACCTGCCGTCCCTGCGGCCGCGTCCCGTCCACCAGGGTCCGCAGCACCTGGCCGCGCACGTCCAGCACCTCCAGCGTCACCGGCGCACCGCCGGCGGGGACGGTGTAGGCGATGGTGGTCCGCGGGTTGAAGGGATTGGGCACGTTCTGCTCCAGTCGCACGGCCGCCGGCAGATCCTCCACGGACGTGGTGTCCGAGACGATGCGCCAGATCCGGCCGTCCCCGGTGCTGACCACGTACAGCTCGCCATCGCTGTCCTGGCCGAAGGACACCACGTTCTGGAAGCCGCCGGGCGGGGTGAGCTGGGCGGTCAGCTCGGCCACCGCGACGTCGCCGGACTGCGGGTCGCGGTCCAGGGCCCAGATCTGGTCGCTGCAGTAGTCGGCGAACAGGTAACGGCCGGACAGGGCCGCGACCGCCGTGCCGCGGTAGACGTGGCCGCCGCTGATGGAGCAGCGGAAGGGCGAGCCGCCGTGGGTGTACTCGTGCACCGGCAGGGTGAGCGACCCGTCCTCGTTGCAGCCGCTGGGCGGGTCGTAGCACTGCGTGCCCTCCATCAGGCGCCAGCCGTAGTTCTCGCCGCCGGGGGAGTCGGCCGGTTGCCAGTCGATCTCCTCGAGCTCGTTCTGGCCCACGTCGGCGATCCACAGGTCGCCGGTCAGCCGGTCGAAGCTCCAGCACCAGGGGTTGCGCAGGCCCACGGCCCAGATCTCGTCGCGGTAGTCGGTGCCGAGGAAGGGGTTGTCGGCGGGGATGACGTAGCCCGCGTCCGGCCCGGAGACGTCCAGACGCAGCATCTTGCCCAGGAGCGATTGCGGGTCCTGGGCGCGGTTCTCGGGGTCGCCGGCGGCGCCGCCGTCCCCGAGGCCCACGTAGAGCATGCCGTCCGGGCCGAACTCCAGGTGGCCGGCGTTGTGGTTCCCGTAGGGCTGATCGATCTGGATGATGTCCTGGGCGCTGGCGGGGTCGGCGCGGTCGGGGTCGTCCCCGGAGACCTGGTAGCGGACCACGCGGGTGTCGCCGGCGTTGTCGGTGTAGTTGACGTAGAAGCGGCCGCTGGCGGCGTAATCGGGCGCGAAGGCCAGGCCCAGGAGACCGCGCTCGCCGCAGCAGCTGGACTGGTCCACCAGGTCGAGGAAGACGCCGCGGTCGGTGCCGTCGCGATCGAAGACGCGGATCAGGCCGTTCTGCTCCACCACGAACAGGCGGGGATCGTCCGGAGGCGAGACCAGGCGCACCGGCCGGCTGAGCCCCTCGACCGCGAGCTCCACGGTCTGGGCCGCGGCAGGGGATGCGACCGGGGCCGGGCCGGCGACGAGGACGCCGAGGATCACGGCGGCCAGGTTCCGGGCAGCCGTGGCGAGCGGTCGGCGATGTGCGGGCAGACGGGTCGAGCAGGACATGGCAGGGCCTCCGGGCGAGGGGTCCGATGACGGCGGCGCACGCGCGCGGTGATCACCGAATCAGGCTAATTGCTCTCTCGTAAGGTCGCACCCGCGGGCAGCCGCTGGACCACGCCACGCGGCCCCTTCCGGGCCGGTCCGGGGCTCCCATTTGCCCCGGGCCCGCAACCTGCATACCGTGCCCCCATGCCCGGCGCCCTGGACATCCTGCGCACCACCTTCGGCTACGACGCCTTCCGCGGCGCCCAGGCCGAGATCATCGACCACGCCACCGGCGGCGGGGACGCACTGGTCCTCATGCCCACCGGCGGCGGCAAGTCCCTTTGCTACCAGATCCCCGCCCTGCTGCGGCCCGGCACCGGGGTGGTGGTCTCGCCGCTGATCGCCCTGATGCAGGACCAGGTGGCCGCCCTGCGGCAGCTGGGCGTGCGCGCGGCCTTCCTCAACTCCACCCTGGCCCTCGAGGAGGTCCGCCGCACCGAGCAGGACCTGCGGCGGGGCGAGCTCGACCTGCTCTACATCGCGCCCGAGCGCCTGCTCCAGGAGCGCACCCTCGCGCTGCTGGACGACGTCGCCCGCGGCGAGCCCCCCGCCGGCCTCGCCCTCTTCGCCATCGACGAGGCCCACTGCGTCTCCCAGTGGGGACACGACTTCCGCCCGGAGTACCTGCAGCTCGACGTCCTGGGCGCCCGCTATCCCGGCGTGCCGCGCCTGGCCTGCACCGCCACCGCGGACGAGCGCACGCGCGGGGAGATCCGCGAGCGCCTGCTCGCCGGGCGCGGCCGCCTGTTCGTGGCGGGATTCGACCGGCCCAACATCCGCTACCGCGTGGTCCAGAAGCAGCAGCCCCGCCAGCAGCTCCTGCGCTTCCTGCAGCGCGAGCACCCGGGCGACGCGGGCATCGTCTACTGCCTGTCGCGCAAGCGCACCGAGGAGACGGCGGCGTTCCTGAACGATCACGGCATCGCGGCCCTGCCCTACCACGCGGGCCTGGCCAAGGACGTGCGGCAGCGGCACCAGGAGCGCTTCCTGCGCGAGGACGGCCTGGTGATCACCGCGACCATCGCCTTCGGCATGGGCATCGACAAGCCGGACGTGCGGTTCGTGGCGCACCTGGACCTGCCGAGGTCCCTGGAGGCCTATTACCAGGAGACCGGCCGCGCCGGCCGCGACGGTCTGCCGGCCGATGCGTGGCTGTGCTACGGCCTGCAGGACGTGGTGCTGCTGCGCCAGATGCTCGCGCAGTCCGAGGCCGACGCTCGCCACCAGCGCCGCGAGCGCCAGGGCCTGGACACCATGCTCGGCTACTGCGAGATCACCACCTGCCGGCGTCAGATGCTGCTGCGGTACTTCGGCGAGGAGCTGCCCGAGCCCTGCGGCAACTGCGACACCTGCCTCGAGCCGCCCGCCACCTTCGACGGCACCGTGGCGGCGCAGAAGGCGCTCTCCTGCGCCGTGCGCACCGGCCAGCGCTTCGGGGCGCAGCACCTGATCAGCGTGCTGCGCGGCAGCAAGAACGATCGCCTCCTGCGCTGGGGCCACCACCGGCTGCCCACCTACGGCGTGGGGGCGGACCTGAGCCAGAACGAGTGGCGCAGCGTGATCCGCCAGCTCGTCGCCCGCGGCTACCTCGCCGTGGATCCCGAGGGTCACGGCAGCCTGCAGCTCACCGCGGCGGCGGGGCCGGTGCTCAAGGGTGAGGAGCGGCTCGAGCTGCGGCGCGACACCCTGGGCGCCGGCGCCGCGCCGGACCGCGCGGCGCGCCGGCGCCGCACGGCCGCCCTGGACGCGCTCTCGGCCGAGGTGGCCCAGCTCGACGGCGACACCGAGGCCCTCTTCGAGCGGCTGCGCGCCCGCCGCAAGCAGCTCGCCGAGGCGCAGGGCGTCCCGCCCTACGTGATCTTCCACGACCGCACGCTGGCCGCCATGGCCCTGCACCGTCCCACCACGCCGGAGGGCCTGCTGCGGCTCAACGGCGTGGGCCAGGCCAAGCTCGATCGCTACGGCGAGGTGTTCCTGGCGGAGATCCGCGGCGACGCGGTCCGGGACGCCACCGATCCGGCCTGACTCAGCCCAGCTCCGCGCCCGGCGCCACGCGCTCGTAGCTCTCGTCCAGGATGATGTCCGGGTGGATGGACTGCCGCAGCGGACAGGTGCGTCCGGCGGCGATGAGCTTCTCGAACTCGGCCTCGCTGCAGTCGGTGATGAGCTGGTAGCGGACGGTGAGCTTGCCGATGCGCCGCGGGTTGGCCAGCATCTCCTTGTCCACCGTGAACCGGATGCCCGCCAGCGGGATGCCGCTGTTGTGGGCGAACATGTTCATGATGGTCGAGCCGCAGGCGCCCAGGGAGGTGGCGCAGAGGTCGGTGGGGGAGAAGAGCAGCCCCTCGCCGCCGTTGTCCCGCGGCGCCATGGTCTCGATCACCGAGCCGGACGGCTCGTGCTCGATGCGGACGGTGGTCTTGCTGGTGGTCTCGCCGGCGGTGCGGACGATCATGGGCGGGCCTCCGGGAACGCGCGATGGTGCGGGTGCTGGCCCGGCCGGCCGCCGGGCCCGTCCCGGCAGGATCGCAAGCCGGCGGCGCCGGCGCAACCCCGCGCCGGCGGACCGCGTCCGTCGCCGCTAGATTGACCGCTTCCCCGCACCCCGGAGCCGACCCGTGACCGACCGTCCCGCCAACCACCTGGTGACCGCACCCGTCGGCGGCCTGGTGCGTCAGCTGGCCATCCCCGCCAGCGTGGGCTTCTTCTTCAACACGCTCTACAACGTGGTGGACACCTGGTTCGCCGGGCTGCTCTCCACCGAGGCGCTGGCCGCGCTGTCGCTGTCGTTCCCGGTGTTCTTCACCCTCATCGCCACCGGTTCGGGCTTCTCCACCGGCGCCACCGCGCTCATCGGCCAGGCCCTGGGCGCGGACGATCGCCGCGAGGCCGCCCTGGTGGCCGCGCAGGGCCTGGTGCTCAGCATCCTGGTGACCGTGAGCGTCATGGTCCTGGGCTACCTCGCGACCCCCGCGCTGTTCCGCCTGCTGGGGGCGGAGGGGTCCTACCTGGAGCTGTGCCTGGCGTACATCCGGGTGATCCTGGCGGGATGCGGGTTCGTCTACGGCGTCTACATGCTCAACGGGATCCTCAACGCCCAGGGCGACACGCGGTCGTTCCGCGATTTCCTCATCGTGGCCGCGGTGGTCAACGTGCTGCTCGATCCGCTGTTCATGTTCGGCTGGCTGGGCCTGCCGGCCATGGGCGTCGGCGGCATCGCGCTGGCCACGGTGATCGCCCAGAGCGGCGGCGTGGTCTTCCTCGCCTGGCGGGTGCGGCGCACGGGCCTGCTGGCGCGCGGCGGCGGCGCGCGGTGGCGGCCGCACCGGCCCACGCTGCTGGCCATCGTGGGCCAGGGCGTGCCGGCGAGCCTGAACATGATGTCGGTGGCCATCGGCATCTTCATCATCACCTGGTTCCTCGGCCGCGTGGGCCAGGAGGCGGTGGCGGCCTACGGGGTGGCCACGCGCATCGAGCAGATCATCCTGCTGCCGACCATCGGCCTGAACGTGGCCGCGCTCACCCTGGCCGCCCAGAACGCCGGCGCCGGCCTCTACGACCGCGTCCGGCGGGCCGTGCGCACGGCGCTGATCTACGGTGGTGTGGTGGCGCTGGTGGGCTCGGCGGCCATGTTCCTGCTCGCCCGCCCGCTCATGGACCTCTTCACCGACGACCCCGCCGTGATCGGCATCGGCGCGCACTACCTCCGCATCGCCGCCTTCCTGGAGTACGCCTACGTGCTGCTCTTCGTGAACCAGTCGGCCCTGCAGGGGCTCAAGCGGCCGCAGCTGGCGCTGTGGCTGGGGCTGTTCCGCCAGGTGGTGGCGCCGGTGACGTTCTTCTGGCTGACCACCGAGGTCCTGGGCCTGGGATTGCCGGGCATCTGGTGGACCATCTTCACGGTGAACTGGATCGCCGCCCTGGTGGCCGTGCGCCTGGCGCGCCGGGAGGTGGACCGGCTGGAGGCTCGCACGGCGCCACCGGTGGCGAGCCCGGCGGTCGACCCGGCGGCCCGGGCGGACCGGCGCGCGGCCGGTGGCCCGGCCTAGCGGCGCCGCGGCGCCTGGATCGAGCGGATCACGAACTCCACCACCGGATCGGGCACGGCCGGGGCGGTGAACACCGCCGGCACCAGGCGGGGGGCCGCGACCACGCCGCGGGCCCGGAGCTCGTCGATGAGGTCGAGGGCCGCCAGGCTGGTCTTGCCGATCATCAGGTTCTCCAGCGACCGCTCCCGCCAGCAGGCGTGGGCCTCGCGCAGCCCGCGCAGGTAGAGGTAGTCCTTGGTGAAGCCGCCGCCGCGGTGGACGCGCGCGGCCAGGTCGAAGGCGGCCTCGCGCGAGACGCCGTGGTCGCCGGCGAGCGCGTGCACCGTGTGGCCGAAGTCGTGGTGACGCAGCATGAGGTCGATGGCCACCACGCGCAGGGCCAGACCCTTGAGGCGGTCGAGGGTGAGGTGGCCGGCGAGGTACTCGGCCAGGATGGCCAGGCCCTCCTGAGTGAGGGTGTTGCGGGGCAGGCCCAGGCTGAACACGCGCAGCGGCTGCTCGCGGCCGTTGAGGGTGGTGGCCATGTGGATGCCCAGCTCGTGGTGGGCGAGGGCCTGCAACTCGGTGGCGGTGAAGCGGGCGTCGGTGCGGATGAGCAGGGTCTTGCGGGCGTTGTTCACCATGGCCCGGGCCACCAGGCGCGGGCTGCGCTCGATGCGGCAGTCCATGCCCCAGGCATGGGCCTGCTCGCGCAGCCGCTGCACGGCCGCCGTGGCGTCGATGTCCAGGGGTGCGGCCGGGGCCGGATCCACCCCGTGCAGGATGAACCGCGCATTGGCCAGGTCCTGGGCATCGGGCTCGCCGTAGGTGCGCAGCGAGTTGTAGACGAACCGCTCGGTGCCCACGCTGGTGATCAGGTCGATGCGCGCGGCCAGGTTCTCGATCACCGCGTGGTAGAGCTGCTGGATCTCCGGATCGGCGATGCGCTCGACGGGCAGCCGGTAGAGCTGGGCCCGGAAGCGGTTGGGGTCCAGGGCCAGCGGCCGGTAGGTGAAGCGCGGCGCGGTGCCGCGGCGCAGGAAGGCGCGGCGGCTGCGGGCCACGTTCAGGGGCGTGACGTGGACCAGGGTCTCCAGGCCGCGGGCCAGCTTCACCAGGGCGCGGTCCACCGCCAGCAGCTCGGGATCCAGGCCGGGCGCGAGCATGTCGGCGCGGCGGGCCCGGCGCCGGCGCGTGTGGCGCCGGGCGAACACGGCGGCGGTGTCGCTGAGGGCGTGCTTGAGCCCGGTGCCGAGGTCGGCCAGGACGCGGGGGTAGAGCTCGCCCGAGTCCTCGTCCATGAACACCTTGGCCACCTCGGTGGGGATCACCAGGACGTCCGGGTGCCGGGCGTTGACGTGGGCGATGAGGTAGCCGCGGCCCTGGAACACGGTGTCGCAGTGGGCCTGCACCGCGATGCCCGGCAGCGCGACGTCCGCCAGCCGGGTGCGCAGGTGCTCGACGAGGTGGCCCCAGCGGGGCATGTCGATCTGGCTGGTGCCCAGGTTGAACACCGGCGCGGCCTCGCCGTGGCGGCGCACGTTGTAGGAGTGCAGGTCGTAGACCAGGGCGCCGCCGCAGCGTCGGGCCACCGCCTCGATCAGCGCGTCGAGCACCCGGTAGAAGGCGCGGTGCTTGGCGTGGCTGGCCGCGCGCTGGCGGGCCGTCGGCGGCCGGCGCCACACCCGCTTGCCCCAGGCCACGGTGTAGACGCACTGGGCGAGGGGGCGGTTGAGGTCGTACTCGTAGCGGGAGTCGTGGCCGACCAGGACGATGGGCAGGGCGCCCACCAGGTCGGCGGTGTGGGGGTCCTCCTCGTACCGGCGCTCCTGGGCGGTGAGGAGACAGCGGGCGGCGAGGTCGTCCCGCAGGCGATGGCCGTCGTGGATGGCGGTGCCGATGCACGGGGCCCAGGCGTCCACGCGCAGCGAGATGGCGCCGTCCTCGCTGGTGGCGCTGAAGGGCTGGCCGCGGCTGATCAGGTCCAGCAGGACCTGCTCAGGACGCGTGCTCATCCTCGATCACCTTGCGGAAGGCGTGCTTGCGCTGGATGGACCGCTCGCGGGCGCCGGCCACCGACTCCACCCAGTCGACCACCTGGGTCTGCAGGCGGGTGCGGTTGAGGCGGTTGATGCGGGTGATGCCGCCGGGGCTGAGCACGTTGACCTCGATGAGCTTGCCGCCGATCACGTCCAGGCCGGCGAAGTAGAGGCCGTCGCGCACCAGGCGCGGGCCGATCACCCGGCAGAGCTCCTTCTCCTGCCGGGTGAGGGTGTGCTTGCGCACGGTGCCGCCGGCGTGGACGTTGCTGCGGGCCTCGTCGGCGGCGGGCACGCGGTGCATGGCGCCGATGGGCTCGCCGTTGAGCATGAGGATGCGCACGTCGCCGGCCTCGGCCCCCGGGACGTACTCCTGGAGGATCACGTAGTTGGAGGCGTCGCCCTCGCCGATGTAGAACTCCAGCAGGGAGCGGAAGCTGGCCATGGCGCGCTTCTCGATGAGGATCACGCCGCGGCCGCCATATCCGTTGAGCGGCTTGAGGATCATCTTCTCCTCGCCCGACTCCCGGAACACGCGCTCGAGGTAGTCCTTGTTCTTCGAGACGTGGGTCACCGGGATGAAATCGTGGTCGGGGTCGGCCAGCGACGTGGTGTAGAGCTTGTTGCTGCCCACGCGCAGGCCGTCGAGGTCGTTGATGATGAAGGCGTCGCCGCGGACGGAGTCCAGGAAGTTGAGCGCCACGGTGTCCAGCGGCGGGTTGGCCCGCATGAAGATCACGTCGAAGCCCGAGAGCGGCAGCTTGCTGCGCTTGAACTCGGTGTGCCGGTAGAACGACGGGATGTTCCCCGAGACGCGGTTGTTCTGGATCACCCGGCAGAACGCGTGCGCCGTGTTGTCCCGGATGGTCAGACCGCTGGGCGTGGTGATGCCCACGCGGTGGCCGCGGGCGGCGCACTCGTGCACCAGGCGCAGGGTGGTGTCGGTCTCCGGGGAGATCCGCTCCCAGGGATACATGACGAAGCAGACGTTCAACGGTCCCTCCAGGGGGAGGGTGGCGGCGGGCCGCCGCCGCATCCGCGGACGGCCGGCTGGCGCCGGGGGCGCGGGAATATAGAGCGCCGGTCCCCGGACGACAACCGCGAATCGCGCCCCCATCCTCGGTGGGCCCGGGGGCCGAACGGACGGGCGGCCACGTGGGGAGACCGCGGACCTCCCCAAAAGCGGAGCGATATGGTATGATATGGGTCCCGGGTCGCGTCCCGCCGCGGCCCTCCCTCGCCAACCGCCGGCGCCCCCCGCGCCGGCCTGCCAGGAGACGACCCATGCCCACGTTCGCCCCTCGCCTCCCGGACCGCCCCCGCGCCCCGGCCCGTGCCGCCGTGCCCTGCACCGGTCCGGTCCGCTCCCCGCTGTGGCCCCTGACCGCCCTCGCGGTGATGCTCACGGTCCTCGCCATGCTGGCCCCCGCACCGGCGCTTGCCGAGGTGCATCGCCTTTCCGACACCCAGACCGGCTGGTACTGGCTCTACAACGTGACGGTCGAGGACGTGAACGCGTTCCTCGCCGAGACCGACGCCCGCATCATCGACGTCGAGATCCACGCCGCCTCGCCCCTGCGCCTGACCGTGGCGTTCGTCCAGAACGAGGGCGTCTACGCCTCGGGCTGGTGGTGGTACTACGGGCTCGACTTCGAGGAGGTGGCCCGCTACGTCGTCGAGAACCAGGGCCGCCTCATCGACATCGAGCGCTACGTGGTGGGCGACCAGACGCGCTGGGCGGTGGTCATGGTGCCCAACGTCGGCGACCAGCAGAAGGCATGGTGGTACTATGCCGGCCTGCGCGCCGAGGCCATCTCCAGCTACCTCGAGACCAACCAGGCCCGTCTGGTGGACATCGAGTCCTACGACACCGCCGAGGGCCGCCGCTACGCCGTGATCATGATCGCCAACGCCGGCGACGACGCGACCCCCTGGGGCTGGTTCTACAACGTGGACCTCGCCACGCTGACCGACTACATGGACCAGAACGGCATGCGGCTGCTGGAGTTCGAGGTCCGCGACCCGTCCGCGCCCACCTTCGATGCGGTGATGGTGCCCCTGAGCTTCCACACGCCGCACACCTGGTGGTGGTATTACAACGTGACGGCCGACCGGCTGGCCGACCTCACCAGACAGGCGGCCTCGCGCATCACCGACCTCGACACCTATCTGGTGGATGGCGAGCGACGGTTCAGCGCCGTGCTGCTGAACAACGCCAACGATCTGACCGTCGCCGCCGGCGAGGCGCTGCAGTGGGGCAGCGACGGCTGGACCGGCGCCTACCTCAAGGAGGTGGACGGCCCGACGCTCGCGTATCTCCAGCCGGACTTCGTGTTCGAGCCGGCGAGCACCATCAAGGCCATCCACCACCTGCACGCCATGCGCAGCGTCATGGCCGGCCAGTCCAGCCTGGGCCAGCCCGTGACCTACTCGGAGAACTACTCCGGGAGCTGTCCCGTGGGCGGGGCGCCCTTCACCACGCAATCGCTCCAGGAGACGCTCCGCCGGATGATGGTCAACTCCGACAATGCGGCCACCGAGGGCATCACCCAGCTCTACGGCCAGGGCGACATCGAGCAGACCGCTCAGCTCATCGCCCAGATGGCCAGCACCGAGCTGAACCACACCCTCGGGTGCGCCGCCGGCGCGCTGAGCGATCCCAACCGCCTCACCCTGCGGGACGCCGGCCGGCTCTACGAGGGCGTCCAGACCCTGGATCTCCTGGACCAGCCCCGGCGCGACACGTTCTACGCGCTGATGCAGAACCAGGACACGCCCGCGCCGTGGTGGTTCACCAACATCCTGCGCGGCACCATCGACCAGGTGGCCGGCGACCTCGGCCTGCCCGACCAGATCGCCGACGACTACTGGGAGGCGACGCTCACCGCCTGGAAGCCCGGCGGCTACACGCTGAACGGCCTGGCGTACACCTCGGTGGCCGGCGTGGTGAGCCTGCCGCGCTGCACGTCGGGGCCCATGACCGACCGCACGCATTACGTGTTCGGCATCTTCGTCGAGGGCGCGGCGGACGGGACCTCCCTGGCGAGGATCCAGGCCGCCTGTCCGGTGCTCTTCCGCGACCTGATCGCGGCCGAGATGCAGAACTGCCCGACGGCGGTGGACGGGCTGCCGCTGGCGCAGACGCTGCTGGCGCCGCCACACCCCAACCCGTTCAACCCGCGGACCGAGCTGGCCTTCAGCCTCGAGCGGCCGGGCGAGGTCCACCTCGCGGTGTACGACGCGGCCGGGCGCCGGCTCGCCGTCCTCGCCGAGGGGCATCACGACGGCGGCCGGCACACCGTGGTCTGGAACGGGCGCGATCAGCAGGGTCGGCCCGCGGCCGCGGGTGTCTACATCGCCCGGCTGGTGGCGGGCGACCGCGTGGAGTCGCGGAAGCTGGCGCTCATCAAGTAGGCCCGCGCCGGCGGGTCACCGGACCAGGGCGACCGGTCGCCGCGCCGTCCGGTCGCCCACCGCGAGCCGGACCACGTAGACCCCGCTGGCCAGGCCGCGCGGCTGCCAGGTCACCGCGTGCGGTCCGGCGGTCACCGGCCCGTCCAGCAGGGTGGCCACGCGGCGGCCCCGCAGGTCGTGCACCGCGAGGCGGGCGTGGCCGGCCACCGGCACGGTGAAGTGCAGCACGGTGCGCGGATTGAAGGGGCTGGGGGCGGCGTGCAGCGTGAGGGCCGGCGCCGGCGGCGGCGCGTCGGACGGGCCGCCGAGGGGGTAGTCGGTGCGGAAGACGCCGCCGGTGGCCGTGGCCACGTAGAGGTCCTCGGGATGGGAGACCACGCCGAGGATCTCCTCGCCGGCCAGGTCGCCGGCCCAGTCCGTCCAGTCCCACGCCCCGACCACGGCCCGCAGCAGGCCGCCGTCCGGCGTGACCACGAAGAGGTCGTCCTGCTGGCCCCAGGGGTCGAGCTGGACCAGGAGTTGCCGCGGGGCGCCGGTGGTGGCCAGGACGCGTTGCCAGGCCACCGGCGCGGTGGCGGTGAAGTAGACGCCGTCGTCCATGGCCGCCAGGAGCCAGGGGAAGGTGTCGCGGCCCGGTGCGGTGGCGGCCGCCGCCTCGCCGCTCGCCGGCGCGTCGGGCGCGGTGCCCGGGACCAGGATGATGGGCCCGAGCTCGAGGAGCGCGGCCACCGTGCCCGGCGGCAGGCCGGTGCTGCGGTCGTGCCAGGTCTGGCCGCCGTCGTCGGTGTAGGCCACGCCGGCGTCGCCGGCGACGTACCACTCCTGGGGACTCCAGACCAGCAGGTCGGTGAGGTCGCGGTGGCCGTGGCCGGCCAGCGGCTGCCAGGTGTTGCCGGTGTCGGCGCTGGCGACGAGCTCGCCGTCGGTGGCGCCGAGGGCGCGGGTGCAGGCCAGGCCGAGGGGCTCGAACCAGCCGGTGAAGGCGAGGTCGGACACCGGGCCGGCCGCACCGGCGTAGACCACCTGGTCGCGACGCAGCGGGAAGCTCACCTCCAGCGTGCCGTGGCCGTCGGGATCGGTGCGGCCGGTGAGCACGCGATGGTCCAGGCGCGGCACGCCGGCCATGGCGGTGAGCGCCCGGCCGGGCACCCCCGGCTCGGCGAAGCTGGTCCACTGGGCCGTGGGCATGTCGTACAGCCAGTAGCCGTCCGCGGTGGCCAGGAAGAGGGCGTGGTGGTGGCGCTCGTCCCAGAGCAGGTCGGTGGCCGCGATGCCGTCCGGGCCCACCGGTTCCCACGCGGGAGGATCCTCGCTGGCCCGGGCGGCGGTGGGGGTGATGGGCGCGGCGGCGGCGGCCAGCAGACACGCGGCGGCGGCGAGGATCGCGGGGCGAGGGGCCATGATCGATTCCTCCGGCCTGAGCGGTGGTTGAACACATTATCTCATGGGTCGCGCCCGGCTGGCAACCGGCAGCGTGGCTGGCACGTAGGACCGGGCCAGGACGCCAGCCCCGGACCCCTCGTCAGGAGAGACCCGCCATGACCGCCAGCCGCCGCACGTTCCTGAAGACCTCCGCCGCCACCGCCGCCCTGCTGTCCCTGGGCGCGGCCGCCCGGGCCTCCGACGTCCCGCGGTGGGAGCCGCCTCGCGAGGTCGGCCGTGCCGGCCGCAGGCTCCGCCTGCTCATCCTGGGCGGCACGCGCTTCCTGGGGCCCCACACCGTGGAGTTCGCCCGCGCACGCGGCCACGCGGTCACGCTCTTCAACCGCGGCAAGACCGCGCCGGAGCTCTTCGCGAGCCTGGACCAGCGCCGCGGGGATCGGGCGGCCGGCGATTACGCCAGCCTGGCGGAGGGCACCTGGGACGCGGTGATCGACACGTCCGCCCACCGCCCGCACTGGGTCCGCGAGGCCGCCCAGGCCGTGGCCGGCCGCTGTGGCCGCTACCTCTACATCAGCAGCACGGGGGTCTACTGGCCCTACGAGCGGCACGGTATCGACGAGACCGGCGCCGTGGCTCCCCCGCCGGACGACCTCGATCCCGAGCAGATCACCGGCAGCAACTTCGGCGGCCTGAAGGTGTGCTGCGAGCGGGAGGCGGAGCGCTGGTTCCCCGGCCGCACCACGGTGATCCGGCCGCACCTGATCGTCGGGCCCGGGGACAACAGCGACCGCTTCACCTACTGGCCCGAGCGCATCGCCCGTGGCGGCGAGGTGCTCGCGCCCCCGGCGGACGATCCCGTCCAGTGGATCGACGCCCGCGATCTCGGCGCCTTCATGGTGCACTGTCTCGAGCAGGACCTGACCGGCATCTACAACGCCGTGGGGCCCCGGTCCGCCTGCACGGTGGCCGGGCTCCTGTACGGCATCCGCGCCACGGTGAGCAACGCGATCGGTTTCACCTTCGCCGATCGCGAGTTCCTGGCCGCCCAGGGCATCGGCGGCTGGATGGATCTGACGGTCTGGATCCCGCCCGTGGCCGAGAGCCTGGGCATGAACACCATCGACGGCGGCAAGGCCGTGGCCGCGGGGCTGAGCTTCCGGCCCCTGGCCGACAGCGCCCGCGACACGCTGCAGTGGTGGCGGGCGCAGCCGGAGGCGCGGCGCGCGGAGCCCCGGGCGGGGCTGTCGGCGGCGCGGGAACGGGAGATCCTGACGGCCTGGCACGCCCGGCAGGCGGCCGCCGGGGCGGCCGGCTGAGTCCGCCGCTCGCGGCCGCGAGCGGCCCCGAGCGGCCGGCCACGATCTCAGCGGAGCCAGCGCTGGACCAGCCAGATCGCCAGGTTGAGCACCAGGGAGACCACCAGCAGCGAGACCCAGGGGATGTCCACCCGCAGGCCCGGCCGCTCGATGCGGATGTCGCCGGGCAGGCGTCCGAACCAGTTCAGGGCGCCCGACCACACCAGCAGGCCCACGCCCACGAGGGCGAGGCCGCAGAGCACGATGAGCCGGCCGAGCTGGATGGGGGACATGGCGTCTCCGGCGTGGCGAGAGGTCCGGGGCGGTCCGCCGGCTCCGGGGACCCGGAGCGAGGATACCACGCGCGCCCGCGGTGGCCAGCCTGGATCGTCGCCGCGCCGGACCGGACCGTCGCCGGATCGCACCGTCGCCGGATCCGGCCCCGGGACCTCAGGCCCCGGGACCTCAGGCCACCGGGACCGCCGGATCCTGCCGGGCCACGCGGGTCAGGATCTCGCGCAGGTCCTCCGAGCGGATGGGCTTGCTGAGGAAGGCGTCCATGCCGGCCTCGCGGCAGCGCCGCTCGTCCTCGCTGAAGGCGTGCGCGGTGAGCGCCACGATGGGCGTGCGCCCCCGACCGGGATCCTGCGCCTCGGCCGCGCGGATGCGGCGCGTGGCCTCCAGGCCGTCCAGGACGGGCATCTTGACGTCCATGAGGATCACGTCCGGACGCTCCCGCTGCCAGGCCGCCACCGCCTGTTCGCCGTCGGTCACGGCCTCGGCCCGGTGCTCCCACTTGGCGAGCAGGGCGAGGGCCAGGCGCTGGTTCACCGGGTTGTCCTCGGCCACCAGGACCCGCAACGGGCCGGTGGCCGCCTCGCCGACGACCTCGGCGCTGGCGTGGGGGTGGTGGTCCCCTCCGGACCCGGCCAGCGAGAACGGTAGCGTGAAGCTGAACGTGCTGCCGCGCCCGAGCTCGCTCTGCAGCTCGAGGCGGCCGCCCATGAGCTGCACCAGGCGGCTGCTGATGGTCAGCCCCAGGCCGGTGCCGCCGTGCTGGCGCGCATGGGAGCCGTCGGCCTGCTGGAAGGCCTCGAAGATGGCGTGCTGCTGATCGGGCGCGATGCCCACGCCGGTGTCGTGCACCCGGAAGACCAGGCGGGCGCGGCCGTGCCCCTTGGCGGCGGGCAGGACCGCCAGGCGCACCTCGCCCCGCTCGGTGAACTTGAGCGCGTTGCCCACCAGGTTGACCAGCACCTGTCGCAGACGCACGGGATCGCCGCGGAGCCGGTCCGGGGCCTCGGCGGCCACGTCGAGGACCAGGCGGAGGTCCTTCTCGTCGGCGCGGGGGTCGAGCATCCGCACGATGCTCTGCAGCTCCTCGCGCAGGTGGAAGTCCCGCTGCGCCACCTCCATCTTGCCGGCCTCGATCTTGGAGAAGTCCAGGATGTCGTTGATCACCGCCAGCAGGGCGCGGCCGGAGTCCTTGATCACCGCGACGTACTCGCTCTGTTCCTCGTCCAGTTCGGTCTCCAGGGCGAGGTCGGCCATGCCCAGGATCCCGTTCAGGGGAGTCCGGATCTCGTGGGACATGTTGGCCAGGAAGAGGCTCTTGGCCTTGCTGGCCTGCTCGGCGGCGTCGGCGGCGGCCTGCAGCCGGTGCTCGTACTCCGCGCGCTGCTCCATCTCCCGCACGAGCAGTTCCTTCTGCTGGGACACCAGCCGGCCGCGCATGGCCTCCTCGCTCAGCCGGGCGCTGAGTCGGCTGCTGTGCACCTGGCTGCGGAGCACCAGGATGGCGGCGCTCAGCAGGGTCACCGCGATCAGCCCGAAGGCGGCCAGATGACGGCGCGGCGTCGACGGCGAGAGCTCCGGCGGCAACCCCGCCAGATGGGTCAGCCGCAGGCGTGTCCACGGGATGGCCTCGGTGGCGACCTGATGCGCCACGGACTCGCCGTCGCGTCCGGGCAGCTCCAGGTGGCCGGGGGCCGGCCCGTCATCCAGCGACTGCTCGCGGGCCACCTGATCCCAGACGGCCGTCGGCGAGGGGCCGGCCGTGGCCAGGAACCGTGACCCGAGCGAGATGCCCAGGTCGGGCAGTGGCTGGCGGGCCACCAGGCGCACGCTGTCCAGCAGGTCGCTCAGCGGCAGCGCGGCCACCAGCGTGCCGCGGCGTTGCCGGCCGTCGGAGATGGGGACGCAGACCAGGCCCCGGGGTCGTCCGCCGGTGGTCTGCAGGCGCAGGGTGCCGCCGAGGGGCAGCTCGCCCAGGAGCGGCGTGGCGGCGAAGGACTCCGGTCGCCAGGGGTCCGGCGGCGCATGGGCGGCCACCACCTGGCCGGCGGTGTCCACCAGGGCCAGCCCGGAGAACCGCAGGGCCACCGTCGATGGCACGTCGCAGACCGTGCCGAAGAACTGCTCCAGCTCCTCGACGCTCGCGCCCAGGCCGTACTCCATGGTCATGCCCAGGTCGCGGCTGGCGAAGTAGCCCTGCACGGCGGTGGAGCGGCCCATGTGGAAGAGCTTGTCGTCGGCACCCAGCAGGCTCTGGCCCAGGGCCGTGGCCAGCAGCCGGGTGCGCAGCGAGAACTCGTCCCGGGCGTGCTCGATGCGCAGCACCTGGCCCTGGTAGTTGCCCAGGACCAGGTGCCCCACGTAGGCGGTCACCACGGCGATGAGCAGCACCGTGGCCACCGTCCAGGAGCGCGTCCGGCGCCGTGCGGGCCCCGCTCTGGTCACGGCCGTTCCACCCCCTGGTCGGCGAAGAAGGTCGGGAAGTGCGAGAACACGGCGGGGTAGTAGCGCGCCACCAGGGCGGCATAGGTGCCGTCGGCGTAGATCTCGGCCAGGAAGGCGTCGAAGGCGGCCCGGAGCCGTGGGGCGTCCGGGCGGAAGGCCGCCGCCATGGTCTGGGGCGGGGAGATGGGGCCCACCACCTTGATGCGGCCGGGGAAGCGGGCGAGGGCCACCAGGGCGTCGGGGACGTCCAGGATGGTGGCCTCGGCCCGTCCGGCGAGCACCGCGGGGGCCATGAACCTCAGCGCGTCGTCGAACGGGACCACGCGGGCGCCGCGGCCGTCGAGGTCGTACAGGGCGGGATCGAGGCAGGTGTTCGCCTTGGCCAGCACGCTCAGTCCGTCGAGGTGATCGCTCGTCATGGCGATGTCGTGAGCCAGGTCGGCCGAGGGGGCGATGGGGCTGAGCGGCGAGTCGGCCGGGGCCACCAGCCAGATCTGGGTCGGGAACATGGGTCGCGAGAAGGCCACCAGCTGCTCGCGCCAGGGGATCATGGTCATGCCGGTGGCGATGAGGTCGCCGCGGACGGGGACCGTCTCGCCGGCCGTGGCGCCGTCGCCGTCGCGCACCACGGCGCGGCCGAGCAGATCGGGGATGATGCGCGTCCAGTCGGACTCCACGTGGACGTAGCGGACGCCGAGCCGCGCGGCGAAGAGGCGCGTCACCTCCACGTCCAGGCCCGTGTCCGGCCCGCTGCAGAAGCCGGCGTAGCGGATGGCGAGGTGCCGCAGCTCGCCGGCCGCCAGCACGTCCGGCAGATCGCCGGCGGCGGCCGCCGGCGTGGTCGCTCCGGCCGCCGCCGCGAGCCACAGCGCGCAGGCCACCTGACGGATCGTGCTGATACGCATGCTTGGGCTCTCCTGGATCCCGGCGTATGGTGTCCCGGGGCGCGCCGAGGCGGCACCCCTGTCCCCTGTCCTCGCCCTGGTCTCGTTATCGGTCCTGATTCCGGAGTCTTGAGGACCGCGGATGCGGCCGCGGAAGGAGAACCGATGGTGCGCAGACGTCCGTATGTCCTGCTCGCGCTGGCGCTGCTGCTGGTCGCGCCGTCGCTGCGTGCGGGCGGCCTCTACGACCGCGACGACGGCCGGGAGGCCGCGTTGCTCGGTGCGGGCGCCGCCGTGGGTGCCGGCGGCCTCTGGGTGGGGTCGCAGCTCGCGCCCCTGTCGCCGGAGGAGCTGGCCCGCCTCGATACCGCGGGCCTGCCGGGGGTGGATCGCGCGGCCACGCTGCTGTGGTCGCCGACGGCCGCGGTGGCCAGCGACGTGCTGGCCTACGGGTCGCTGGCCGCTCCGCTGCTCTTCCTCGTGGACGCCGGGCCCGGCGCCGACGAGGGCGACCTGGCCATGATGTACGCCCAGACCGTCCTGCTCGAACACGGCACGGTGGGACTGATCAAGGGCCTGGTGCGGCGGCCACGGCCGCTGGCGTACAATCCCGATCCGCGCATCCCCGACGCGCTGCGCCGTAGCCGCCACGCGGTGCGGTCGTTCCCCAGCGGGCACACCGCCTCGGCCTTCGCCGCCGCCATGTTCGCCGGCGAGGTCTACGCGCGCCTGCATCCGGACGACCCCGCCCGCCACTGGGTCCGCTACGGGGGGCTGACCGTGGCCGCGGCCACGGGCTGGCTCCGCGTCCGCGCCGGGCGGCACTTCCCCACCGACGTGCTCGCCGGCGCGGTGATCGGCTCGCTCATCGGCTGGGCGGTCCCGCGCCTGCACGAGGTGGACGCCGCCGACGGGGCCGGTGGCGGCCGCGCCGCGCCGGGCCCGGGTCTGATGCTGGGATTCGGGTTCTGACCTCGCGGCCATGCGATGCCCGCGCGTCCGTGCCGCTGCTCGCCCGGAGCTGATCCGGGTCCGGAGGTGGACCATGCCCCGCAACGTGGAGATCAAGGCGCGCCTGCGAGACCCCGTGACCGCCGCGCGCGTCATCGATGAGCTCGCCGACGGCCCGGCCGAACTCATCGAGCAGCACGACACCTTCTACCGCACGGCGGCCGGCCGCCTGA
>JAASSM010000153.1 GCA_021767885.1 bacterium
CACGGGCCGACCCTGCCGAGCGGCCCAGCCGGCGGTCAGCGCCAGCAGGGCCACCGAATCCGGTCCGCCGGAGAGCGCCACCAGCACGCCGGGCTCGCCGGCCGGCTCGCCGGCCGCGGCCGCCGCGGCCGCCGCGGCGCCCACCAGCTCGTCGAGCTGGCGGTGCGTGCGGGCGGTGAGGTCGCTGGTGTTCATGGCTCGGATCCGGGGCCAGGTGGGGCGGAGTCCGCCGGCACGGACCGCGCACGCCGGCCCGCATGAACAAAGACGAGCCGCGGGGGCGGCTCGGTCCAGGAAGGTGAGGGTGGTGGCGCCTCAGGGACTCGAACCCCGGACACGCGGATTATGATTCCGCTGCTCTAACCAACTGAGCTAAGGCGCCACCTGGTCCGCCCGCAGGCGGCTGGCCCGGGCCGGGAGCGAGGCCGCAGCCCGCTCTCCTGCCGCGCGGCAGAGCGGGAATCTAGGCGCTGCCCCCGTTCTTGTCAAGGAGGGCGCGGGGGCCTAATGTGCGGCATGAACCGGCATGTGCCGCACCGATTCCCCGCCCCCGGAGGCCCCGTGGATCCCCGCTGGCAACCCCCCGCCCACCGGCCCCTCGAGCACGAGGAGGTCACCCTCGCGCCCCTCGCCGGCCGCACCGTGGCGGTGATCGGCTACGGCACCATGGGCCGAGCCCACGCGCTCAACCTGCAGCAGAGCGGCGTGACGGTGGTGGTGGGAGCCCGCCCCGGTTCGCCGCGGGGCGACCTCGCTCGCCGGGAGGGCCTGGCGGTCACCGACCCGGCCGCGGCCGCCGCCGATGCCGAGGTGCTCGCGCTCATGCTCCCGGACGAGGCCATGGCCGCGGTCTGGCGCGACACCCTCGCCGACGTCGCCCGCCCCGATGCCGCCCTGGCCTTCGCCCACGGCTTCGCCGTCGCGTTCCAGCAGATCGACCCCGGCGACCGTGCCTGCTTCCTGGTGGCCCCCAAGGCCCAGGGCGATCTCCTGCGCGAGGCTTACGCCCGGGGCGCCGGCGTGCCGGGCCTGCTCGCGGTGACGGAACGGTCGCCGGCGGGAACCTGGCCCCTGTGCGCCGCGTATGCCCGGGCGATCGGTTGCCTGCGCGGCGGCGGCTGGCGGACCAGCTTCCGTGCCGAGTGCGTGGCCGACCAGTTCGGCGAGCAGGCCGTGCTCTGTGGCGGCGTGATCGAGTTGCTGCAGGCGGCGTTCGAGACCCTGGTGGCCGCGGGCCACGATCCGGCCAACGCCTACTTCGAGTGCGTTCACGAGCTGCAGCTGATCACCAGCCTGCTGCACCGTCATGGCCTGGCGGGCATGCGGTCGCGGATCTCGCCCACCGCGGCCTACGGGGGCCTGACCCGCGGGCCGCGCCTGGTGGATGCCGGGGTGCGCGCCCGCATGCGGGAGATCCTGGCCGAGATCGAGGACGGTCGGTTCGCGGCCGAGTTCCTCGCCGAGCACGCGGACCCCGACCGCGGCGTCGCGGCCCGCAGCGCGGCCGAGGCCCGCACCCCGCTCGCCCGTGCCGGTGAGCGTCTGCAATCGCGGCTGGCGGCCTTCGCCGGCGATCCGTCATCGCAGCCTGGCGCCGGCGCGTCGTCCGACGACGCTCCGGCGCCGCCCCCCGAGGAGAGCGGTCCATGAGCGCAGGGATCCCCGATCAGATGCCCCCGTCCGCCCCTTCGCCCGCGGGCTCGCCCCCGGCCGAGCGCTTCGTCGACGTCTTCACCCAGCCGCGCCGGGCCATGGACGGCGTGGCCGAGCGGCCGCTGTGGAGTCTGCCCTTCCTGGTGATCTTCCTGCTGATGACGCTCTACGCGGCGGCCAACGTGCAGCTGATCACCCTGGCGCAGCAGGAGAGCATGCGCGAGTTCCTGCCCGCCGGGCAGGAGGAGATCTTCGAGGAGCGGCTCGAGCGCTACCAGGACCCGTCGGTGCCGCTGCGGCTGTGGCAGGGCATCCAGACCGGCCTGGGCACCACGTTCATCGCCCTGCTGGTGCCGGCGGTGGTGCTCTTCGGCTTCTGCCGGCTGTCCGAGGGCACCGGCTCCTTCAAGGGTACGCTGGGCGTGATCTTCTGGTCCGGGCTCATCATGTATGGTCTGAAGACCATCCTCGGCTGGGTGGTGCTGGTGGCCACGGGCAACGTGGCGCTGTCGTACCTCTCGCTGCAGTCGTTCATGCCGGGGCAGAATCCTCTGCACCCGCTCTTCGCCGCGGCCGGCCTGCTGGGCGACCCGTTCTTCTGGTGGATGCTCTGGGTGGTGGCCCTGGGCCTGGCCCGCGTCCATCGCATCGCCGAGCAGCGGGCACTGGTGGTGGTCCTCGCCACCCATGGCCTGCTCTCGGTGGTCCTCATCGGCATCACCGCCCTGGCCCGCTGGGGCATGACCCGGCTGACCGGCTAGTCGCGCGATCGCCGGACCCGGACCGGCACCGCGCGGGAGGTTCCCGACGTGAAGAAGTGGATCGTGCTCATCGTGTCCGTGCTGGTGGTGGCCGCCCTGGTCGTCGGCAGCGTCCTGCGCCGCGACACCTCCGAGCGGGTGGACATCGAGACCGTGGAGCGACGGGACCTGACCGCCGTGGTCCGCGCCTCCGGAACCATCGAGCCCAAGCGCAAGGTGGACGTCTCCGCCAACGCCATGGGCACCGTCACCCGCCTGGCCGTGGAGGAGGGGCAGCGCGTCGAGCGCGGCGACCTGCTCCTGGAGATCGACCCCACGGAGTACCGCTCGGCGGTGGATGCCCTGGAGGCCTCCGTGCTCAGCCGCCAGGCCGACCTGCGCCTGGCCGAGGCCTCCCTCGACAAGGCCGGCCAGGACCACCAGCGCACCGCCGAGCTCTACCGCGAGGGCCTGGCCAGCGAGGAGCAGCTGGTGGCCTCGCGCACCCAGCTGCGGGTGGAGGAGGCGCGCGTGGAGGCGGCCCGCCACGCCCTGGAACAGACCCGCGCCAACCTGGAGAAGGCCCGCCACGACCTCACCAAGGTCACCATCTCCGCACCCATGACCGGCCTGATCACCCGGCTGAACGTGGAGGAGGGCGAGAACGCCATCATGGGCACCCTGAACAACCCCGGCACCGTGCTGCTGACGGTCGCGGACATGGGCACCCTGGAGGCGGTGGTGGAGGTGGACGAGACCGAGGTGGTGCAGACCGCCCTCGGCCAGCCGGCGGTGGTGGAGATCGACGCCTTTCCGGGCCGCGAGTTCACCGGCACGGTCACCGAGATCGGCAACAGCCCCATCCGGTCGGGCGGCGGCCAGCAGGCCGTGGACTTCGAGGTCAAGGTCACGCTGGACCAGGCCCCGGCCACCATCCGCCCCGGCCTGACCGCCAAGGCGCGCATCACCGTGGCCCAGCGCGCGCAGGCCGTGGCCGTGCCCCTGGGGGCGGTCACCGCCCGCGACTGGCCGCTGCACCAGGACGACATCGCCGTGATGTCGGGCGGCGACGCGCGAGCTCGCGACGACGCTCTCGCCGACCTCGGCTTCACCGACGCCCCCGCCGACGAGGACGTCGATCGCGAGGAGCGCGAGGGCGTGTTCGTGGTCCGCGAGGGGTTCGTCAAGTTCGTGCCCGTGGAGCTGGGCATCGCCGGCGAGGATCACTTCGAGGTCATCGCGGGCCTGGAGCCGGGGCAGCGCATCGTGGCCGGCCCCTTCCGCATCCTGCGGGAGCTGCAGGACGGCGCGAAGGTGCGTCCGCGGGGCGGCGACGAGGACCCCGACGACGAGGACGGCTAGGCCATGGCGCGGCCGCACCTGGTGGGCGTGGGAATCGCGCTGAACAACCTGCGCAGCCACAAGCTGCGCACGTTCCTCACCCTGCTGGGCAACATCGTCGGCACCATGTCGGTGGTGGCGGTGGTCTCGCTCATCTTCGGCGCCGACCAGTACGCCCGCCGCAAGGTCCTGGACGAGGGCACCGACGTCTTCACCATCACGCGGGTCAACCCCGTCAGCTTCCTCACCGACTTCGACGCGTTCCTCGAATCGCTCAGCAATCCGGACCTCACCCTGGCCGACCGCGACTGGCTCGCCCGCCGGCTGACCCTGGCGCGTGCGGTGGGCGCCAGCGTGGAGGCCAGCGCCGATCTGCGCGCCGCCGGCTCCACCTACCGCGGCCTCGAGGTCCGGGGCAAGACCGAGGACTACGTGGTGCTCGAGGACATGCCTTTGGCCCTGGGCCGGCATCTGACCCGGGCCGACGTGCGCACCAGCCGGCCGGTGGCCGTGCTGGGCTGGGACGTGGCGCGGGAGCTGTTCCCGCGCAGCCCCGATCCGGTGGGCAAGGAGTTCCGGCTGCGAGGGCGGCACTTCACCGTGGTCGGCGTGGTGGAGGACCGCGGCACCGTCCTGGGCAGCAACCGCAACCTCTTCGCCGTGGTGCCCATCACCGCCTGGCAGAAGGTGTTCGGCACGCGACAATCGGTGGACATCAAGGTCGCCGTGGCGGATCTCGAGCGCTTCGAGGAGGCCAGGGACGAGGCGGCCTTCCAGATGCGTGTCCGGCATCGCCTGCGACCCCTGCAGGACGACGACTTCGGCATCATGACCGCCGACCAGCTCCTGAACATCTGGAAGGGCATCGCCGGGGCCATCTACGCGGCCATGGTGCCGCTGGTGGGGATCAGCCTGGTGATCGGCGGCATCGTGCTGATGAACGTGATGCTGGTCTCGGTGACCGAGCGGACACGAGAGGTGGGCGTGCGCAAGGCGCTGGGCGCCACCCGGCGCAACGTGGCCTGGCAATTCCTGGCCGAGGCCATCACCCTGTCGCTCACTGGCGGGGTGATCGGCGTGCTGGTGGGCATGCTCATCGCGTGGGTGATCTCCGCGGCCAGCGACCTCAACTTCGCCATCCCGCTGTGGTCGGTGGCCCTGGGCCTGGGCAGCACCCTGGTGATCGGGGCGTTCTTCGGCGCCTGGCCGGCCTGGAAGGCGGCCGGACTGGATCCGGTGGAGGCATTGCGCCATGAGTAGCGGCGCCCGCATGCCCGTGCGCGAGGCCGTGATCCAGGCCATGCAGACCGTGCGCGGCCATCGCATGCGCAGCGGCCTGCTGATCCTGGGCGTGGCCATCGGCGTGGCCACGCTGCTGGCCATCGTGACCATCGTCACCGGCCTGAGCGACCGCATCCGGCAGGACATCGTCTCGGCGAGCCGTCCCTACGTGTACGTGGCGCGCTACAGCGGCCTGGGCGGCGAGGACGTGGACGCCAAGCTCCGACGCCGCCAGCTCGAGCCCGAGCTCATCGGGCGGGTGGCCGCCGTCGAGGGCGTCGCGCGGGTGGACTACATGATCCAGTCCCACACCGGCGACGTCCTGCGCTATGGCGAGGAGCGCACCCAGTTCGTGCAGACGCTGGGGGCCAGCGAGCACTTCGCCGTGATGTACAGCTACGACGTCGGCGACGGTCGCTTCTTCACCCGCCAGGAACTGGCCGCCCGGGACCGCGTCTGCGTCCTCGGCTACGGCCCGGCCCGGGACCTGTTTCCGGCGCTCGACCCCATCGGCCGGATCATCAACCTGCGGGGCCGGCCGTACCGCATCGTCGGCACCATGGCCGAGCGCAAGAGCATCATGGGTTCCA
>JAASSM010000154.1 GCA_021767885.1 bacterium
GGCGGGTGGTGGACTGGGATCTGGGCACCACCGAGCCGGGGTCCAGCGGGTGCCCGCTCCTCGATCCGGCCGGCCGGATCATCGGCCAGCTCCACGGGGGCTACGCCGCCTGCGGCAACGACCTCAGCGACTGGTACGGGCGGCTGTCGGTGTCCTGGGCGGGGGGCGGCACGGCCGCCTCCCAGCTGGCCGCCTGGCTCGATCCGGTGGGCACCGGGGCGACCGTCCTGGACCTGTACGACCCCGCCGATCCCGACGATCCGCCCTTCGCGGATCCGGCGCCCGACCAGCAGGCATACCTCGGCCTGCCGTTCCCCAATCCGGGCCGGGGGGCGACCTCGCTCGTGGTCCAGGTGGATCGCGACGGGCCGGTCACCCTGCGCCTGTACGACGTGCGCGGCCGGCGCGTGGGATCCCTGGCGGAGGGGCGCGTCCTGACCGCCGGACGGCTGCACCTGTTCGCGGTGGCCGGGGCGGGGCTGCCGGCCGGGGTCTACCTCTGCCGCCTGGAGGCGCTGGGCGAGGAGCACGTCCGCAAGTTGACGCTGCTGAGATGAGCGACGCGCGGCCGGCGGCCGGGCCAGGGAGACGCGCGGCGGGACCACCGGGTCCCGCCGTCGTCGCGGAAGGCCATGCCGGCCGCGGCCGGGGCGCACGATGCCCCGATCAGATCCAGCCCATGGACTGCCACAGGCGCATGGCCGTCTCCTGCAGCAGCTTCGGGGCCACGGGCGGCCCGTCGCCGTTGGTGTAGACGCGCCGGCCGCCCACCCACACCGAGCCGATGTCCCAGGGATGGAAGTCGTAGAGCAGGTGGTTCAGCCAGGTGCCGGTGGTCAGGGGCGTCTTCTGGAAGTTGTCCAGGACCACGAGGTCGGCCGGGGCTCCGGCACGCAGGCTCCCGAAGGCCTCGCCGAACCTGGCGCGGGCGAGGCGGTAGCCGCCGAACCAGAGCTGGGCCGCGGAATCCAGGTCCAGATCCGGCGGGCTGGACTCGCGGCCGCGGAAGTACGTGGTGCGCAGCTCGCCCCACATGTTCTCGTCCAGGGCGTTGGTGCCCAGGGCGGCGCGCGGGCCCCAGCCGCGGAGCTTGGCGCGACCGATGCCGGCCACCATGTTCGAGCGGCCGCAGTGGATGAGCCAGGCACCGGCGCGGTCGATGCGCGCGAGCTCGCCCTCGGTGAGGTCCACGCCGTGCGCCAGGACGGCGCCCTCGCGGATCAGGCCGGCGTCGAGCAGGCGGTCCACCGGATCGGGCCAGCCCCGCTTGCGGCTGATGGTGCGGTCCTCGGGGCTCTCGCCCACGTGCAGGTGCGGCGTGGCGCCGTAGCGGTCGCAGAGGGCGGCCAGGCGCTCGAGGGTGCGGTCCTCCAGGGTGAAGCTGGCGTGGGCGCCCACCACGCCGCGGAACTGGGCCACGCAGCCATCCTCGGTGCTCTGGCGGCGGGAGAGGTACCGCTCGGTCTCCTCGATGGCCGTGTCGCGGACGCCCTTGCCGCCACGGTCGGTGACCTCGTAGCCCAGGCTGCCACGCACGCCCACCTCGGTCATGGCGCGCTCGACCTCGTCCAGGGAGTAGCGCACGCAGCTGAGGCTGGAGTGGATGTCGAAGATGAGCGTGGTGCCGCTGCGCACCGCATCCCAGGCACCGGCGGCGGCTGCCAGGTAGATGGCCTCCTTGTCGAGGCAGCGGTCCAGGTTCCACCAGACCTCGCTGAGATGCTCGCGATAGTCGGCCGGTTGCCGCGGGGGGAACGGCGCGCCCGCCGTCAGCGACATGTAGAGGTGCATGTGGCCGTTGATGTTGCCCGGCAGGACGGTGGCGCCCTTGAGGTCCACCACCTCCTCGCCCTCCTGCGGCTGCAGGTCCGGGCCACGCTCCACCACGCGGCAGCGCCGGATGCGCAGGTCCACGTCCTCCACCAGGGGGTCGGGCGCCGCCTCCAGCTCGGCGGGGAAGTAGTCCAGGACGCGGCCGCCCTTCAGCAGCAGTTCGCCCGCGGTGTGGCCCCCCTCGGGGATCGCCTGATCGCTCACGTCGTCCGTCCTTTCCGGGGTCCTTGATCCTTCCGGGGTGAAAAACCGGTCCGCGCAGCATACCATGTCCAGCGGTGCCGCGCAGGCGTGGAAGATAATCCCTGGAGCGCCGGGGATACAGCCCGAGGATCGTGTCCCATGGACCCCATCGCGTTGCATGCCCTGACCCGACGCTTCGATGACCTGACCGCGGTGGACCGGCTGGACCTGACCCTGCCCGCCGGCCGGCTGGTGGGCCTGCTCGGGGCCAACGGCGCCGGCAAGACCACCACCCTGGAGATGCTCGCCACCCTGCTGGCGCCCAGCGAGGGCACCGCCACGGTGGCCGGCTGCGACATCCGCGCCGACGTGATGGGCGTGCGCCGCCGCCTGGGCTACGTGCCCGAGCACGGCGCCGTGTACGAGGGGCTCACCGCCCGGGAGTACCTCGAGCTCGCCGGCCTGCTCCATGACCTCGCCCCGGAGGTGGGGCGGCGGCGGACCGAGCGACTGCTGGGGTACTTCGAGCTGTCGGACGACCTGGACCGGCGCCTGGCCACCTTCTCGAAGGGCATGCGCCGCAAGGTCCTCGTGGTGGCGGCGCTGATGCACGACCCGCCGGTCCTGCTCCTGGACGAGCCCATGGACGGCCTGGACGTGCCCAGCCAGCGCCTGCTGGCCGATCTGCTGCGCCGGCTCGCGGCCGGAGGCAAGACCGTGGTCTACTCCAGCCATGTGCTGCAGCAGGTTCAGGAGGTCTGCGAGGACCTGGTCCTCATCCATCACGGCCGTCTGCTCTGGCATGGCTCGGTGGCCCGGCTGCGCGCCGAGCACGGCGGCGATGCGCTCACCGACATCTTCCTGCGCCTGACGCACCAGGACGCCGGCCGCGACGTGGCCTGGGCGGACCTGCTGGGAGATGGGGCGTGAGCGAGCCCGGCCCCATGGTGCGCCTCGTCCTGGCCATGCTCGGTCCGGCGCTGCGGCTGGCCGGGGCGCGGCCCTCCCGCGTGGCCATCCTCGCCCGCGGCCTCGCGCGCCAGACCCACGGCCTGCAGGAGGAGCAGCGTGGCGAGGCCGGCAGCGGCCCGGACCCCGAGCTGCTGCGCGTGCTGGTCCTGGTGCTGCTGGCCCTGTTCTCCCTGCTCGTCGCCGTGGTGGTGGTGCGCCTGGGCGATCGCCCCGAGCTGGCCACCCTGGTGCTGCTGGCCGCGCAGCTGGGCGGCGTCCTCCTGCGCAGCGGCGGGGAGGTGGTGCCCCTGGTGCTCGATGCGGACGACCGCCGGGTCCTCGGGTGGTGGCCGGTGAGCGAACGCGAGCTGCTGCTGGCCCGCGGCGGGGTGCTGCTGCAGGGCGTGGCCGAGGCCACCGTGGCGGTGGCCGCGCTCCCGCTGCTGCTGCTGGCCATCCGCGGCGAGCCGCCCGTGGTCGCGGCGGTGGGGGCGGGGGCCGGCCTGGCCCTGCACGGGGTGGCGGTGGCGGCGGTGCTGCTGCTGTGGGTGCAGGGGCTGGCCCGGCTGGCCGGACGCCGCCGGGCCCGGCGCTTCACCGAGGCGCTGGGGACCATGACGCTCATCGTGCTCATCAACCTGCTGGCGCGTGCGCCCCGCGCGGTGGGCGGCTGGCTGGAGGGGCTGGCCGGCTGGCAGGAGCTCCTGCTGCCGCCGCTGTGGTTCGCCGCGTGGGGCGGCTGGGGTCGCCCGCTGCCCGGGCAGATGCTCGGCGCCGGACTGGCCCTGGTGGCCGTGGCGCTCCTGGTGGGACTGGGTGCACGCGCCCTGGGCACGGCCGCGCGCGGCGAGGACGCCGGCGAGGTCCGCGGCGGCGCCGGCGGGCGCGACTGGTCCGCGCCGCTGGCCGCCTGGGTGGGCCGCTGGCTGCCTGGCCGGCAGGGCCGGGCCGTCCGGCTCCTGCTGGTCGCCCATCTGCGCGAGGACTGGCGGCTGCTCGGCGTGCTGTTCGGGGTGCCCATCCTGATGACCGGCTACCTGGTGCTGGTCACCGGCTGGCGGCCGCCACCGGGCAGCGTGGGTGCCACCGGTGCGGCCGACTGGGCGGCGCCCCTGGGCTTGCTGCTCAGCGTGCTGGGTCTGTCGCTGGCCTCGGCGCTGGGCTGCAGCGCCGAGCCGGCCGCGGGCTGGCTGGTGCGGTCGGGGGTGCTGGATGCACCGCGCCTGCTGGCCCTGCAGCGGCGGCTGGTGCGGGCCCTGGTGCCGGCGCCGCTGCTGACGGTGACGCTGCTGGCCACGGTGATCGCTGGCCGCCTCTCGCCGGGTCAGGCGTTGCTCGCCGCCGTCCCGGCCTGGCTGGCCCTGGAGATCATGCTGGCGTTCGTGCAGCTGGTCCTGCCGGCCGCGCCCTTCTCCCGGCCCTGGCAGCGCCAGGGGCACGGAGGGCGGGCCTTCCAGCTCCTGGCCGTGGTGGTCTGGCCAGTGGCGGTGCTGCCGCTCTTCCTGGTCTTCGACCGCGGATGGTGGGGACCGCCGGTGGTGGTCGCGGTCCAGGCGCTCACCTGGCTGACCCTGCGCCGGCTGGGCCGGCGGCGCGTGGCCCGGGCGGGACTGCCGGGGCTGCTGCCCCGGACATGAGGCCGGGGACGGGGCCGTTGGCGGACGGGCTCGCGGCCGGGATATGGCGCGGCCTCCTCGTCGGAGGAGGCCGCGCGTGCATGGCCGGGGGGCGCCGGGCCGGTCACTCCTCCGGCAGCAGGTCGTCCCGGGTCTTGAAGATGTTGTCGGCGTTGAAGGTGCCGAGCACCCAGTGGGTGGGGTCGTCTCCCACGAGGGTGTAGAAGCCGCCCGGGGCGGAGCCCTCGGCGGAGCGCTCGTCACCGAGGCGGATCACGGTCTCGGTGCCGTCGGCGGCGGTGAGGGCCACCGTGCGCTGCGGCGGCGCGAGACCACGGCTGGCCAGGTCCACGGTGGGATCGGCCACGTCCTGCGCCCGCAGGCTGCTGGCGGCGCCCAGCACCGCGTCGGCCCGGGTCTTGACCGCCATGCCGAGCACGTCCCCGTCGCCGTCCTCCAGGCGCCACTCCCAGGTGTCGCGATCCTCGAAGGGCTCGCTGCGCGTGGTGTCGTCCGGGGCGGGCTCCACCATGGCGAATTCCTTCACCAGGCGCAGGGTGCCGTCGGGCGTGACGAGGGTGACGGCGTCGATGTCCGTCTTCTCCATGCGCAGGGCCTGCAGCTCCAGGAAGTGCCGCGAGGCGGGGCGCTCCGGCCCGGACCACAGGCCGAGGTTGCTCAGCAGGTTGGTCTGCGTGAGGTAGACGGTGTCCGAGCCGGGGCGCTTGACGAAGTTGCCCTGCCCGCCCTCGGGCTTGCCGCCCACCTCGATGGTGAAGACCTCGCCGCCGCCGTCGTGGCCGGCGATGGCGATGGTGGTCGAGTCGGTGAAGCCGTAGTCCGGCACCACGGCGGCCGCATCGCTGCGGAACTCGCCGCGCAGGTCGCTCAGGGCCCGCAGCAGGCCGTCCAGGCGCTGCTCGTTGACCCGGGCGTCCCAGGCGGTGGCCAGGCGCCAGCCATCCGGTCCGGAGACCATCTCCACGGCGGTCTCGCCGCCGTGGGAGATCACC
>JAASSM010000155.1 GCA_021767885.1 bacterium
AGTCGCCGCACATGTCGGCGATGTTCGCCGGGTGGACCAGCGACTCGGGATCGGAGGCCGCGCGCACGTCGTGCCCGCCGTGGCAGTCGGCGCAGGTGGCCGCCCCCTCGTTGCCCTGCAGGCGGCCGAAGCGATGCACGCTGGTCCGGTACATCTCCTCCACGTCGTCGTGGCAGGAGCCGCAACCACCGTCGAACTCGCCGATCTCCTCCTCGTCCTTGTGCGTGCTGTGGCAGGAGAGGCAGGTCATGTCGCCGCCGGCGAGCAGGTCCGCGTGCACCGAGGTGGTGAACTGGGCCTGCTCCCGCTCGTGGCACTGGTTGCAGGACTGGGCCACGCGCGCGGAGAGGTGCGGCTTGTGCGTGTCGTGGACGTCGTGGCAGGAGGCGCAGTTCATGGCCTCGCTGCCCTGGCCGCCCAGGTTCACGTGGCCCCCGCGGGCCACGTCGGCCATGGCGCCCACGTGACAGCTCTCGCAGAGGTTGTTCACCGCACCGGCGGCCGGCGGCAGCCCCGGCCCATGGGACTGGTGGCAGGTGACGCAGCCAGGGCGGTCGGTGGAGGCGCCGGGACGGGCGGCATGCACGCCGCCGTCATAGAGGTCGGCCACGCCGGCGTGGCACTGCCGGCAGGACTCCTCGGCCACCGCGTTGTCCAGGCCGTGCATGCGGTGCGGGTTGCCGTCGGTCCCGTGACAGTCCGCACACCCGGGAGCCTGGTGGTTGCCGGCCTGGGCGGCGCGGAAGTGGAAGTTCTGGTGGAAGCTGTCCACCGCGTCCTCGTGGCACATGGTGCAGTCGACGGCCTGGTAGCGGGCGTAATGCGGGATGTCCTCGTAGTCGCCCGGCTGGGTGTGGCAATCGACGCAATCGAGCGAGCCGTGCACGCTCTGCTCGTGGTGCGAGGGGAGCACCGAGACGTTGCGGCCGTCGTCGGTGGTCAGGTCGGGATCCTCGTGGCACATGAAGCAGGTCTCGGTCTCGGTCTGGGCGCTGACGGTGGCCGTCAGCACCAGCAGCAAGCCGAGCAGCAGGGACGCGCGAAGATGGAGTCGGCGCGGAACGTCCATGGGTCCTCCTCGGGTGGTCTTTCCGGGGCGCCTGGTTGTCTGCACGATAACACCCGTCGGCAACGATGCGAAGCTATAAATTGTTTGTTCCGACCGAGTTACCTGACGATAACGATACCGAGAACCATCATCGTTTACGGGCGGCCCCGCGGTTTCCTTCCGTGGTTACGCAACTGCCGACAGTTGCGTCGTTTCGCACATCGTCGACAATGGCGGTCGGATTCAGGATGGCCTGGCGACCGGAGCATCGGTCCGGCGATCGCCCCCGCGCGGCCGCGCGACCCGGGACACGGCGGCGGCGCAGGCGAACCCTCCGGGAGGAGGTCCCGAGGTTGTCCGGACCCGGGTCGGGGCGGTACAATGCCCCGGTGGCCGGCCCCGGGACGGGCCGTGATCCGGGAGGATGACCATGCAGGAGACCAGGGCGCAGGACGTCACCTTGCTCGGCGAGGCCATCGCGCTCGCGGCGGCCAATGCGCGGGATGGCGGCGGGCCGTTCGGGGCGGTGGTGGTCCGCGACGGCCAGGTGATCGGCCGCGGCGTCAACCGCGTGACCGCCGAGCACGACCCCACCGCCCATGCCGAGGTGCAGGCCATCCGCGCCGCGTGCCGCGCGCTGGGCCAGCACGACCTCTCCGGCTGCACCCTCTACGCCAGCTGCGAGCCCTGCCCCATGTGCCTGGGCGCCATCCTCTGGGCCCGTCTGGACCGGCTGGTGTACGCCGCCACGCGCGAGGATGCCGCGGCGGCCGGCTTCGACGACACCGTCTTCCACGAGGAGGTGTCGCGGCCGGCGGCCGAGCGCAAGCTGCCCAGCGAGCATCTGGCGCACCCGGACACCGGCGCGCCCTTCGCGGCCTGGACGGTGTGTCCCCGCCGACGCCCCTACTGAGCGTCGCTGGTGTCGGAACGGTCGCCGGCGGTGGGTCCGGCGCCGGTGGCGCCGGCCGCAGGGCCGGCCCCGGGCACACCCGGCACCCCGGGCACCGGTCCTCCCGCCATCCCCATGAGCGGCCGCAGCAGCTCGATGGGCAGCGGGAAGATGGTGGTGCTGTTGTTCTCCGCAGCGATCTCCGACAGCGTGGCCAGGTAGCGCAGCTGCAGCGCGATGGGATGCACCTCGATCACCTGCGCCGCCTCGCTCAGGCGCTTGGAGGCCTCGAACTCGCCGTCGGCGTGGATCACCTTGGCGCGACGCTCGCGCTCGGCCTCGGCCTGCCGCGCCATGGCCCGCTTCATCTCCATGGGCAGGTCCACGTCCTTGATCTCCACGGTGGAGACCTTGATGCCCCAGGGGTCGGTGCCCTCGTCCACGATGCCCTGGATGGCGGCGTTGAGCTTGTCGCGCTCGCCGAGGAGCTCGTCGAGATCGGCCTGCCCCACCACGCTCCGCAGCGTGGTCTGGGCGAGCTGGCTGGTGGCGAAGAGGAACTCCTCCACCTCGATGATGGCGTTGCGCGGCTCCATCACCCGGAAGTAGAGCACCGCGTTGACGCGCACCGAGACGTTGTCCCGGGTGATCACGTCCTGGGGCTCGACGTCCATGGCGATGGTCCGCAGGCTCACTCGCTCCATGCGCTCGATGAACGGCACCAGGATGATCAGGCCCGGTCCGCGCGTGCCCACGTAACGGCCCAGCCGGAAGACCACGGCCCGCTCGTATTCCCTGAGGATACGCACGGAGTTGGCCGCGATGAACAGGATGAGGACCAGCAGGGTCCCGGGAAACACGAACGGCATGGGCTCTCCTTCCGTTGACGGCGGCCGGTCGGTCGGTCCGCCCGTGGTCCTGCAGCCCGTCTACTCTCCGGGTGCGAGCGCGCGGACGCGGGCCACCCGGTGCTCGATGCCCGTCACCTCCACGCGCGTGTCCCTGGCCAGCGGCCCATCGGCCACCGCGTCCCAGATCTCGCCGTGGAAGACCACCTTGCCGCGGTCCGCGCCGCCGCCGATGGCCACCACCACGCGCCCCTGCTCGCCCACGAGCGACTGCGCCCCGCTGACGGGCGGTCGCTTCTGGCCGCGCACCACCAGCCAGACGCAGAGCACGAAGAACCCGATGAAGACCACCAGCGCGGGGATCATCACGCGCAGGCTGAGCCGGGCCCAGGGCTCGGGGGAGTCGAAGAGCATGAGCGAGCCGAGGACCAGCGAGGCGATGCCGCCGATGGTCAGCGCGCCGAAGCTCGGGACCTTGATCTCCAGGATGAGCAGCACCGTCCCCAGGAGCATGAGCGCGATGCCGGCGTAGTTGACCGGCAGGGCCTGGAAGGCGAACAGCGCCAGGAGCAGGCAGATGGCCCCGAGGATGCCGGGCGCGAAGGCCCCCGGATTGCTCAGCTCGAAGAAGAGGCCGTAGATCCCCAGGAGCATCAGGATGTAGGCCACGTTGGGATCGGCCAGCAGCTTGAGCAGGCTGCGGCGCGTGCCCATGGGGCGCTCCTGCACCTCGGCTCCGCCCAGCCGCAGGACCTGCTGGCCACCGGACAGCTGGACGGTCCGGCCATCGAGGCTATCGAGCAGGGCGGTGGTGGTGGGCGCCAGCGCGTCGATGAGACCGGCCGCCCGGGCCTCGGCCGCGGTCAGGTTGAGGGCCTCGGTGACGAACCGCCGGGCCAGGTCCTCGTCGCGGCCACGCTGGCGGGCGAGCGACGCGATGTAGGCCGCGGCGTCGTTGGCCACCTTGGCGGCCATGGTGGTGTCGGCGATGCCACCGCCCATCTGCACGGGGCTCGCCGAGCCGATGTTGGTCCCCGGCGCCATGGCCGCGGCATGGGCGGCGATGGTGATGAAGGCGCCCGCCGAGGCGGCCCGCGCTCCCGGCGGCGCCACGTGCACGATCACCGGCACCGGCGAGGCGAGCATGTCCTTGATGATCACCCGCATGGCGGCGTCCAGGCCGCCGGGCGTGTCCAGCCGGATGATCACCGCGTCCACCGCCGCCTGCGCGGCCTGCTCGAGGCGGTCGCCCAGGAACTCGGCGGCCACCGGGGTGATGGGCCCCTCGTAGGGGACCACGTGCACGCGGGGCGGCAGCTCCGGTCCGGCGGCTTCCGGACCCTGGGCCGCCGCCGCGGCCAGGGAGTCCGCCTCGCCCGACGACTGCGCGGCGGCCACGGCCACCAGCAGGCCGCAGAGGATCGATCCCGACCAGGAGAGCAGGCGGCGCCGCCGGTCATCGCGCATGATGGATCTCCTCCTCGCAGCCGGGGTCCGGGCGTGGCCCACCGCGGGCGTCCGGGCGTGGCGCCTGGATCGCGATCGATCACAGGGTACCATCCGGCGGCTCCCGGCGCACCAGCAATCCCCTGCGATCTTTGCGCCTCGGGCACTGGATCTGGTATCATGAGGCGTCCTGGATCGCATCGCGCCGCCGCCCCCCGTCGAGGAGTCCCGTGCCCATGCTACGTCGCACCCTGGCCGTCCTGGCCACCGCCGCCCTGCTGCTCGTCGCCGCGCTCGTCCTGCAACCCGGCCCCATCGCGCCGGAGGACCCGTCCGCCACCGGCGACCAGGTCACCGCCAGGACCCTGCCCAAGCCCGAGGGCAAGCCCACCGCCTGGTTCTACCGCCAGCGCGCCTACCCCAACCCGGCCATCGACCCGGCGGGCCAGCGCCTCGCCCTGGCGCAGGCCCGGGAGCTGGCGGCCGTGGCCGAGGACCGCCGCCGGCGCGGCGACAAGAGCGCCCTGCTGGGCGCCATCTGGCAGCAGCGCGGCCCCGACAACGTGGGCGCCCGGGTGACCGACCTGGCCATCCACCCCACCGACCCGGACATCTGCTACGCCGCCATGGCCACCGGCGGGGTCTTCAAGACCACCGACGGCGGCCAGACCTGGACTCCGATCTTCGATGACGCCGACGTGATCACCATCGGGGCCATCGCCCTCGACCCCCAGGATCCCCAGACCATCTGGGTGGGCACCGGCGAGGCCAACGCCAACAGCTACTCCTTCTTCGGCAACGGCGTCTACCGCTCGCAGGACGGCGGCGTGACCTGGGAGCACCTGGGCCTCGAGGAGACCCTCTACATCAGCCGCGTGCGGGTCGATCACACCGACGGGCAGCGCGTCTTCGTGGCGGCCACCGGCCGCCTCTTCGGCACCGGTCCCAACCGCGGCGTCTACCGCACCCTCGATGGCGGCGCCAGCTGGGACCGCGTCTTCGCGCTCACCGATTCGACCGCCTGCAGCGACCTGGTCATGCATCCGGACGACCCGGACATCCTGTATGCGGGCATGTGGGAGCGGGTCCGCGGCCTCACCTTCCGCGACAGCGGCGGCGAGTCCAGCGGCATCTGGCGCTCCCTCGACGGCGGCGACACCTGGAGCGAGCTCACCGTCGGTCTGCCCAGCGGGCCGGACGTGGGCCGCGTGGGCCTGACCATCTGCCGGGACTTCCCCGACGTGCTGTACGCCGTCTACGCCGCCGCCGACGCCTCCTTCCTGGGCGTCTACCGCAGCGACGATGGCGGCGACACCTGGAACGGCACCAACGACTGGGCCCTGGCGAGCATCTACTCCA
>JAASSM010000156.1 GCA_021767885.1 bacterium
CGCTTCGGCAAGAGCCTGCTGGTCTTCGCGCTGCGCTGGGTCCTGGAGACGGGCACCGAGATCGCCATCTGGGGCGGCCGCCGCCCCGAGCAGATGGAACCCCTGCAGGAGGTGTGGGGCTGGTCCCTGGATGCGGCCACCCTGGCGGCGGTGGACTCCATCCTCGCCGAGCACGTCCCGCACCCGGTGGGGCCGGAGTTCATGGCCCCGCCCACGGGGCTGGCCGGAGCCTGATCGTCAGTCGGCCCGCGTGGCTCGCCGCGCCCGCCGACGCTCCTGCCAGCCATGGGCCAGCTCGTAGATGCACGGCGTCAGGTAGAGCGTCAGCCAGGTGGCGATGGTCAGGCCGCCGATGATGGTGATGGCCAGCGGCCGCTGGATCTGCTCGCCCGTGCCCAGGCCGATGCCCATGGGCACCATGGCCAGCACCGTGGTCAGCGTGGTCATCAGGATGGGTCGGAAGCGCAGTTCGCCGGCCTCCAGGACGGCCTCGCGCACCGTGCGCCCCTCCGCGTACCGCAGGCGGCGGATGGTGGCCACCTTGACGATGGCGTCGTTGACCGCGATGCCGAGCAACGCGATCAGGCCGATGAGCGAGATGATGTTCAGGGTCTGGCCGGTGATCATCAGGGTGATCACCGCCCCCATGACGCCGATGGGCAGCACCGCGGCGATGATCAGGGGGTCGAGGAAGCTCTCGAACTGGGCGGCGAGGATCATGTAGACCAGCAGCGCCGAGAGCGCCAGGGCCCAGGCCCGATCCCGGAAGCTGCGGTCGATCTCCTCCTGCTCGCCGCCGGTGACGAACACCAGGCCGGCGGGTCGCTCCACCTGGTCGAGGATGGGCATCACGTCGGTCCAGACCTCGTCCACGCCACGGCCCTGGACGTCGCCCGAGATGGTGATCTGACGCCGCTGGTCGCGGCGGACGATCTCGCGGACCGGCCGTTCCACCTCCTGGGAGACGAAGGTCCCCAGGGTGACGGTCTTGCCGCCGGGCAGGGTGACGGGCGACGCGAGGACCTCGTCCAGGTCCTGCCGCTGGTCGCGGGGCAGGCGCACGGCGATGTCGATGCGGCGGTCGATCTCGTTGAACTGGGTGGCCACCGAGCCCTGGATGCGGCCGCGCAGCTCCTGGGCCACGAACTCCGGCTCGATGCCGTAGCGCAGGGCGGTCTCGCGGTCCAGGCTCAGCCGCAGGGTGGGGTTGCCCAGGACGCGGTCCATCTCCAGGTCCGTCAGGCCGGCCACCGCCTCCAGCCGCGGCACCAGCGCGCTGGCGATCCGGCGCGCGTCGCCGGGATTCTCCGAGACCACGCCGAGGGTGAAGGGGGCCTCGCCGCTGGCCAGGATCTCGCCCAGGCCGATGCCCTCGTCGCGGAAGGTCCAGACCGCGCCCTCCAGCCGCTCCAGCCGGGTCTGCAGCAGGCTCTTGACCGCGTCCATGTCCTGCTGGCCGTGCCGCGAGGGCTCGAGGATCACCCGGATGCGGGCCACGTTGGGCGCGGTGTACTCCTTGAGGCTGGCCAGGGTCTTCTCCGTCTGCCCCACCTGGGTGTAGACGGTGTGCACCCGGGGACGACCCTGCAGGAAGGCGGCCAGGTCGGCCGCGATCTCGTCCGCGCCCTCCACCGGCGTGCCGGCGGGCAGTTCCAGGTGCACGGAGAAGTCGCCCTGGTTGCGATCCGGCAGGAAGGTCTTGCGCATGCCCGAGCCGATCCAGACGGTGGCGCCCAGGCCCAGCACCAGCAGCGTCAGGAAGATGGCCTTGTGGTCCAGGACCCAGGGCAGCCGGCCGTGGTAGGCGCCGCGCCAGGCCTCGAGCACCCGGATGCCGGGGCGGAAGATCCACGCCGGGCGGGCCTGCGGACGCAGCAGGTAGGCCGACAGCATGGGCTGCAGGATGAGCGCGGCCAGGATGGACACCAGCAGGGAGAAGGTGACCGTCAGGGCCTGATCGCGGAAGAACTCGCCGGCGATGCCCGGCACGTAGATCACGGGGAAGAACACCGCCACGGTGGTCAGCGTGGCGGCCACCACGGGGGAGGCCACCTCGCCGGCCGCGCGAGCGCACACGCCGGGCACGTCCTCGCTGCCCTTGCGCAGGCCCAGCCGACGCAGGTGCCGGTTGATGTTCTCCAGCACCACGATGGAGTTGTCCACGAGCATGCCCGCCGCCAGCGAGAGGCCGCCGAGGGACATGAGGTTGAGGTTCACGTCGCCGAAGTCCAGCAGCGCGAAGGTGGTGATGATGGACACCGGGATGGCCAGACCCACCACCAGGGGGCTGCGCCAGTCGGCCAGGAAGAAGAAGAGCACCAGGAAGGCCAGGCCCGCGCCGTAGAGCAGCGACTGTTGCAGGCCCTCCACCGACGCGGAGACGTAGTCGGCGTCGCGGTAGACGAAGCGGGCGGAGAAGTCGGCGTACTGATCGCCCAGGATCTCCAGGACGCGGTCCACCTCCGCGGTGGCCTCGATGGTGTTCTTGCCCACCTCCTTGTAGAGATGCAGCGCCACCACCTCGTGGTCGCCCAGGTAGGTGAGGCCCTCCGGGTCCTTGACGGTGTCGATGACCCGGGCGACGTCGCCCACGGTGATGCCCGGGCCGGCGGCGGGGATCTCGGTCTCGCGGATCTCCTGCAGGCCCTCGAACTCGCCCAGGATGCGCAGCGGGAGGTAGAGCGGGCCCTTGCGGATGCGGCCGCCGGGGAAGTTCACGTTGGCCACGCGCAGGGCGGTGGCCAGGTTCTCGATGGTCAGGCCGTAGAGGCGCAGCTTCTCGAAGTCCGGCTGCACCAGGATCTCCCGCTCGGCGCCGCCGATCACCTCGGCCTGGCTGATGCCGTCGATCTGTTCCATGGCCGGCTTGACCACCTCGCGGGCGAAGTCGGTCATCTCGCGCAGCGGGTCCTCGCCCTCGAGCACCAGGATGGCGATGGGGCGGGCCGACGGATCCCAGCGCAGGATCAGGGGGCGGTCCGCCACCTCGGGGAAGTCGTCCCGGTAGGCCACCTGGTCCACGGCCTCGCGCAGGTGCAGGTTGGCGAAGTCCATGTCCGTGCCCCAGTCGTACTGCACGGTGATGGTGGAGACGCCCTCGCGGGTCCGCGACACCACCCGGCGCACGCCCTCCTGGCCGGCGATCACCTCCTCCAGCGGTTCGGTGACCAGGCGCACGAGGTCGTCCGCCGGGGTGTCGGCGTAGTTGGTGATCACCGTCAGGTTGGGATAGTTGATGGCCGGCAGCAGGTCCAGGGCCAGGCGGTTCTTGCCCAGCCAGCCCAGGATCACCAGGCCGATGAAGATCATGAGCACCGCGACGGGGCGCCGGACGGCGGCCCGGATCATCGGCTCGCCTCCGCGTCGGCCCCGGCCGCGGCGAAGGCCCAGCGGTTCTGCGACGCGACCTGCTGGCGCACCCGGATGAGCGCCTCGTGGCTGAGGGTGAGGTGGTCGCTGACCACCACCTCCTCGCCGGGCGCCAGGCTGCCGCCGGAGTGGACCTGGAGGATCTCCACCCAGTGGTCGTTCTCCAGGCCGGTGGTGACGTAGAGCCACTGGGCGCGATCGCCGTTGCGCTTGAAGACCAGGGGGCGGTCGTCGCGGACCAGGATCGCGGCCTTTGGCACCATCAGGCGGTCGGGGTGCACGAAGCCCGCGATCTCCGCACGGCAGAACATGCCGGGCCGGAAGCGGCCGTCGGCGTTCTCGAAGCGGATGATCACCTCGCAGGTGCGGCTGTCGGGGTCGAGGGTGGGGGAGATGACGTCCACCGCGGCGAGCAGGGTGTCGCGCACCGCCGGCACCGCGACGCGCACCGGGCGGCCGGTCTGCAGGTCGGCGAGGTCGGCCTCCAGGACGTTGACCACGGCCTCGAGGTTCTGGTTGTCGTAGAGCGAGCAGACGGTCTGGCCGGTGGAGATGATCTCGCCCACCACCACCTGGCGACCCTGGACCACGCCGGTGAACGGGGCGCGGATCTCGGTGTACTCCAGGTTCAGGCGCGCGCGTTCCTCGGCCAGGCGGGCGTCGGCCAGGCCGGTGCGCTGCTGGAAGACCTCCTGGCGGAAGGCGCCCTTCTCCAGGGCCTGCATCTCCAGCTCGAGGCGCCGGACCTCGAACTCGCGGTCGGTGAGGTTGCCGCGCCGGTGGAGGGTCTCGAGATCGGCCAGGCGCTGCTCGTAGGCCCGCAGCGCATCCATGTCCATCTCGAAGGTGTCCTGCTCGGCCGCCACCTGGCTGAGCGCCTGGAGGTGGTCGTAGCGGCTCTTCTCCAGGTCCAGGCGGTACTCGCGGGGGTCGATGCGGGCCAGGAGCTGCCCCTGGCGGACCTGGTCGCCGTCGCGCACCAGGACCTCGATCAGCCGGCCGCCCACCTTGGCCTTGACTTCCAGCGAGCGCGGCGTGCGGATGGCGCCGTCGGCGTAGATGCTCTCCACCAGCTCGCCGCGCACCACCTGGCCGGTGTTCACGCGGATGGCCTTCTCCTGGGCCGGCTCCTCGGCCTCCTCGCTGGCCGCCGCGTCGCCCGCGGCGGCCGCGCTGTCGGCGGCCGCGCCGTCGCCCCCGTCGCCGGTGCAGGCGCCCAGGACCAGCAGGAGGAGGAGGCTCGCGAGCGGGAGCAGGTGGCGCGCCCGGGCGCGTCGCGCGGGGGAAGGGGAACCGGAGCAGGCAGGCATGAGGCACCTCGCGTCGGGGGGATGGCGGGTGGATCCTTGCGCATGTTACCGGGCCGGCGACCGCTGGCAAGTCGCGATCGGCGGCCCGGGGGTCAGAACTCCTCGTAGCAGACCACCTCGAGCACCGGGGCGGCCTGGTTGTCCGAGGCGATGCCCTGCTGGCCCAGCCAGGCATCGAGATCGCCGCGGACCAGGGCCAGCCGGCCGTCGCGCAGCAGGTAGACGCGGTCGCGATCGGGGTCGCCCGGGATCTCCAGGACCACCTGCTCGCCGAAGCGGCCGTCGGCGCCGAAGACGTCGAAGACGGCGAAGGCGCCGTCGGGCACGGCGTTGGCCGCCGAGCGCACCCAGATCGAGCCGTCGGGCCGGATGTCCAGGCTGGTGATCGCCGGTTCGTGGTCCTCGACGGTCACGCCTCGCAGCGGCACGCCGTACTCGGCGCCGATGCCCTCGTGGAGCTTGGTCGCCACGGAGCGCTGCTGCGCGGTGCGTCCGGGGATGCTCGCCTGGCGAGTGAACTCCCGCAGCACCGTGCCGTCGGGCGCCTGGACGCGGACGCGGTAGCGGTCGCGATCGGGCGCGGTGTAGACGTTGCCGGCCGCGTCGGCAGCCATGCGGCCGAGCCAGACGAAGTCCATGGCGGCCTCGTCGAGGCGGAAGTCGGAGAAGTCGATGGCGTAGTCCTTCTCCAGGTACACGGTCTGCTCGCGGCCGTCGGTGTCGCAGAGCGAGAGGAAGAAGGTCTGCCCGGCCTGAGGGCCCCCGCCCTGGAGCATCCGGATGCCGGCGAGCAGCATGCCCTGCGGAGCGGGGCGTCCCGCCACCACCACGGTGAAGGTGGCCTGGGCCGTGGCGGGCTGGTACTGCGCCCCGCCGGCAGGCGTGC
>JAASSM010000157.1 GCA_021767885.1 bacterium
AGACTTGTCGAGTGATACAGCTGAGGTACACCGCGGTGTACCTCCAGCCGCCTTGGGTGCAACAATTCTCCGCCTGAATGGACCACTTTTACTCCACGGGCGCATTGTCTTGCTTTTTATTCGCACCCACGCGTCTGCCGTTCCTGAACGATGTGTCCAGCAGTGGCGCACAGATCCGTAAGTTGCGCCACGAAAACGAGGGCCCCCCGGGGGGCCCTTTTCCCGGGGGGCACCATCGTCGCGTCTGCCACGGGGCCGCCGTCAGGCGCGGGCGCGGCCGGCCTCGGGGTCTGGACGCTGGCCGGAGGCGTCGTTGCCGGCGGCGGCATCGGCGGCATCGGCGGCATCGGCGGCATGAGGGCCACCGGGGCCACCGGCCGCGCCTCCAGCATCCGCGCCGTCGACCGGCTCGGCGGCCACCACCGGTTGCACCGTGAACTCGCCGTCCTGGACGTCCAGCTCGACGCCGTATCCTGGCAGGACGTCGCCGGCGAGGATGGCGTCGGCGATGCGGTCCTGGACCTCGCGCTGGATCACGCGCTTGACCGGGCGGGCGCCGAAGCGGGGGTCCCAGCCCTGGGCGGCGATGCGGTCGACGGCCGCGTCGGTGGCGGAGAGGGTGATCTCCTGCTCGGCCAGGACGCGGTCCACCTTGGCCAGTTCCAGGCGGACGATGCGGCGGATGTCCTCGCGGCCGAGGCTGGCGAAGCGGACCACGCCGTCGAGGCGGTTGAGCATCTCCGGGCGGAAGAACTGCTGCAGCTCCTCGAGGACGGCGCGGCGGCGCTGGTCGCGCTCCTCGGCCGTGGCCTGCTGCGGGTCCAGGGGCTCGAAGCTGGGGTCCTGGCAGAGGTTGCTGGTCATCACCACCAGGGTGTTGCGGAAGTCCACCACGCGGCCCTTGCCGTCGGTGAGGCGGCCGTCGTCCAGCAGCTGCAACAGGACGTTCATCACCTCGGGGTGTGCCTTCTCCACCTCGTCCAGCAGGATCACGCTGTAGGGGTGGCGGCGCACCGCCTCGGTGAGCTGGCCGCCGGACTCGAAGCCCACGTAGCCCGGGGGCGCGCCGATCATGCGCGCGACGGCGTGGCGCTCCATGTACTCGGACATGTCCAGGCGCACGAGGTGCTTCTCGTCGCCGAAGAGCTGCTCGGCCAGGGCCTTGACCAGCTCGGTCTTGCCCACGCCGGTGGGGCCGAGGAACAGGAAGCTGCCCAGGGGCCGCTCGTGGCCGATCAGGCCGGCGCGGCTGCGGCGCACCGTGCGCGCCACCTCGGCCACGGCCTCCTCCTGGCCGATCACCCGGGCGCGCAGGCGGTTCTCCAGGTCGCGCAGCTTGGCGCTCTCCTCCTCCACCAGGCGGGTGGCGGGGATGCCGGTCCAGCGGGCGACCAGCTCGGCGATGTCGTCCTCGGTCACCTCCTCGCGCAGCAGCGGCTGCTCGCCCTGCACCCGGGCCAGCTCCTGCTGGGCGGCCCGCAGGTCGCCGGCCAGGCGGGTGGTCTCGCCGTACTTCAGCTCGCTGGCGCGGGCGAGGTCGCCGGCGCGCTCGGCCTGCTCCATCTGCAGCTGGAGCTGCTCCTGCTCCGCCTGCAGCTTGCGGATGCGGTCGATGGCGCGCTTCTCCTCCTCCCAGCGGGCGCGGACACCGGAGAGCTCGTCCTCGAGCTCGGCGATCTGCTCGTCGATCACCTCGCGCCGGCCCACGGCCGAGCGCTCGGTCTCCTTCTCCAGGGCCAGCTTCTCCATCTCCAGCTGGTTGAGGCGGCGCTGCAGGGCGTCCACCTCGCCGGGCACCGAGTCGATCTCCATGCGCAGGCGGCTGGCGGCCTCGTCCATCAGGTCGATGGCCTTGTCCGGCAGCATGCGGTCGGAGATGTAGCGCTGCGACAGCTTCACCGCGGCGACGATGGCGCCATCGGTGATGCGGATGCCGTGGTGGACCTCGTACTTCTCCTTCAGGCCGCGCAGGATGGCCACGGCCTGCTCCCAGGTGGGCTCCTCCACCATCACCGGCTGGAAGCGCCGCTCCAGGGCGGGGTCCTTCTCGATGTGCTGGCGGTACTCGTCCACCGTGGTGGCGCCCACGCAGTGCAGCTCGCCGCGCGAGAGCGCCGGCTTGAGGATGTTGCTGGCGTCCATGGCGCCCTCGGCCTTGCCGGCGCCCACCAGGGTGTGCATCTCGTCGATGAACAGGAGGATCTCGCCCTCGGCGGCGGTCACCTCCTTGACCACGTTCTTCAGGCGCTCCTCGAACTCGCCGCGGTACTTGGCGCCGGCCAGCAGCGCGCCCATGTCCAGGGCGAAGAGCTGCTTGTCCTTCAGGCCCTCGGGCACGTCGCCCTCCACCAGGCGGCGCGCCAGGCCCTCGGCCACGGCGGTCTTGCCCACGCCCGGCGAGCCGATGAGCACGGGGTTGTTCTTGGTGCGGCGGCTGAGGATCTGCACCACGCGGCGGATCTCCTCGTCGCGGCCGATGATCGGGTCGATCTTCCCGTCGCGGGCGAGCTGGCAGAGGTCGCGGGCGTACTTGCCCCGGGCGCTCTCCTCGCCCTCGGCCACGGCGGACTCGTCGTCGCCCTGGTAGTCGCCGGCGGCGGTCCGGGCCACCGCGCGCTCGAGGGCGCCGCGGTCCAGGCCGAAGGTCTTCAGCACGCTGCCCGCGCGGCCGCGGTCGCCGGCCACCGCCAGCAGCAGCTCCCGGGTGCCCACCATGCCGCCGGAACCCTTCTGCGCGAGGTTCTGGGCCTCGAGCATCACCTGCTGCAGCTCGCGGCCCGGATCGGGCACCTCGGGGTTCTGCACCGTGGGCAGGCTCTTCAGCTCCTGCTCGCAGGTGCGCAGCACCAGCTGCGGATCCACCTCCAGGGCGCGCAGGGTGCGCGCGGCCACGCCCGGCGCGGCCAGCAGGGCCCACAGCACGTGCAGCGGCGCCAGCTCGGCGTGCTTCTGCGCGTACGCCTGCTGCTGGGCCTTCTGCAGGATCTCCATGGCGTTGACGGTCCAGTTCTTCACGATCGACTCCTTCCTGGTCCCACGTTTTCGCCCACCTTTTGCACGGGGCGTGCCGCCGGGGGACAAGTCGGGGGACAATTCCGGAAGTTGCGAATCGGCATCATCTTGGACGGGTGAAAGCCGGATGGTTCCGGGCGGGGATATCCCCGGCCCCGAGACCCGGACCGGCGGGCTGTCAGGCCCTGGCAGGACGGTGGTGCCATCCTGTCACCCTCGGCTGCCAGTGGCGTCATGTCCGCCGCCGCCCCGGGATCAGGCCCCTCCGTCGCCCGCGCGGGCCTTCCGGAGCACCGCCGCCACCGCCTCCAGGAGCACGTCGGCGGTGTAGGGCTTGTGGAGCACGTCGCCGGCGGCCTCGGCGAGCATCTCCCGGGGCAGCTCCTCGTCCTGGTATCCGCTGCAGAAGAGCGCCGGGGTGTGGTCGCCGGCATCGCGGATGTTCTGCAGGGCCACGCTGCCGTCCAGGCCGGGCATGCGGACGTCCAGCAGCAGGAGATCGAACGGCTCGGCCGCGCCGGTCCAGCGCTCCACGACCTCGGCCCCGTCGCGCGCGGTGGTCACGGCGTAGCCCGCCCGCTCGAGGATGGTCACGCAGAGGTCGCGCACGGCGTCCTGGTCCTCGGCCACGAGGATCCGGCCGCGCGGCTCTCCGCCGCCGTCGCCGTCGCCAGTCGTGGGCGCGACCTCCGCCGCGGGTTCCGCCCCGTCGCCGGGGCCGCCGGCTTCTGCCGCCGTGGCCAGCGGCAACCGCACCGAGAACGTGGCGCCGCGGCCCGGCCGGCTCTCCACCGTGATGGCGCCGCCGTGGGCGCGCGTCACGGCATAGGCCGCCGCCAGTCCCAGGCCGCTGCCGCCGCCCACCTCCTTGGTGGTGAAGAAGGGCTCGAAGATGGTGGCCTGCAGGTCGGCCGGGATGCCCACGCCGGTGTCGGCCACGGAGAAGCCCACGTAGCGTCCCGGCTCGAGGTCGCCGTGGCGCAGGCTGGCGGCGGCGTCCACCTCGCTGAGGAAGGTCCGCAGCGTGAGCGTGCCGCCATCGGGCATGGCATCGCGGGCGTTGACGCAGAGGTCGAGGAGCAACTGCTCGATCTGCGCGGCATCGGCCAGGGCCGCGGGCAGGTCCGGCGCGGGCCGGAACTCCAGGCGGACGTCCTCGCCGATGACCCGCCGCAGCACCTGCTGCAGCCGGTCGAGCAGGGCATTGAGATCCATCGCCGCGGTGGTCAGGGGCCGGTCCTGGCGGCTGAAGGTGAGCAGCTGGTTCACCAGGGCGCCGGCCTGGGATCCGGCCTTGAGGATGCGCTCGAGGTCGCCCCGGGCGTGGCCGGCGGGCAGGTCGGTGCGCAGCAGCTCGCCGTAGCCCATGATCACCTGCAGGAGGTTGTTGAAGTCGTGGGCGATGCCACCGGCCAGGCGGCTGACCGCCTCCATCTTCTGGGCCTGCTGCACCTGGCGCTCGAGGCGGCGCTGCTCGGTGGCGTCCTCCACCAGGGTGACCACCAGGGCCACCTGGCCACCGGGGTCGAGCAGGGGCAGCTTCTGGACGTTCATCACGTGACCCGGGGCGGAGAACTGGCTCACCGTCCCGTCGCGGCGCAGCGGCTTGCCGGTGCGGGCGACCAGGAGGTCGTCCTCGGTGTGGGTGCGCGCCACGTGGGCCGGGAACACCTGATGATCGGTGCGGCCGACCACCTCGGCGGCGGGCAGGCCGGTGATGGCCTCCATGGCCGGGTTCCAGAGCACGTAGCGCAGCTCCTGCCGCGGATCCTTGGCGTGGATCCCGATGGGCAGCGAAGCCAGGAGCTGGGCGAGCAAATCGATGGTCAGCGTGGGCGAGAGCGCAGGGGAGCGAGGCTCGAGGTGGTCGGACAAGGTGGGACCTCCCCCTCCGGTGGCCGCGCCGGGGCGCGTTCGCGGCCGGGTCTCAGGCCGAAGTTCGGCGCCCGGGCTCGTGGTCGCAAGAACCATCGCCGGAGGCGCCGCTGACCGGGCACCCGCGGCAGCCGCAGCCGCCGGCCGCGGGGGCGCAGGTGTCCGATTCGCCCGGCCGCACGCGGCGGCGCAGGCTGCGGTAGGTGCGCCGGACCGCCCAGGCGACGGCCACGGCGAGGATGGCGGCGGTCAGGGCCGGTTCGAGCCAGGTCATGCGCGAGCGTCCTCCCGGATGGTCCGGGCGCCGTCGCCAGCGCGGCGACGCCCTGCACAGAACGTACGGAGCGCGCGGGAATCACGCACCCAGGGCACGTCCGATCTGGAAGACCAGGGTGGTGAGCACCCAGGCCAGCGCGGTGAGCCCCCAGAACTGCAGCAGCGCCCAGCGCCAGGAGCCGCTCTCCTGCCGCGTGACCGCCACGGTGGCCATGCAGGGCGTGGCGATCAGGGCGAAGAGCATGATGCAGAAGCCGACGAGCGGGTCGTAGCGGGCGCGGAGCTGGTCGCGCAGCGCCTCGCTGTTCTCCTCGCCGTCGCCCACGGCGAAGACGATGCCCATCTGGGCGACGAACACCTCCTTGGCGGCGAAGGCGCCGATCATGGCGGTG
>JAASSM010000158.1 GCA_021767885.1 bacterium
GAAGCCCAGCAGCGCGTCGGGCCGGGCGCCCATGCGCTCGAGCTCGGTGAGGATGCGGGCGGTGTCGTCGCCGCTGCGGCCCAGCAGATCCCAGCCCAGCAGGCGGATCTGGGACGCCTCCAGCCACGGCAGCGACCGCAGCTTGGCGGGCAGGATCAGGACCAGGTCGTCGGCCTGCCGCCGCAGCCGGCCCAGGAGGTCGGCCACCTCGTCGGGGGTGACGCCGGTGGGGGCGAACGACCCCACGCCGAGCACCGACCCGCGCCGCCCGCCGGACGGCAGCGGCACGCTCGCACCGTGCAGCGAGGCGCCGAAGCGGACCATGTCGATCCAGCCCTCCTGCTCGCTGCGGCCGAGCCAGCGGCTGATCCGCGGCTCCTGCTCGTCGGCATCCACGAGCACCACGGCCTGGCCACGGTCCGCCAGCACCGCGGCGATGCCCACCCCCGCGGCCGCCGCGGCGGGGCCGGCGCCGGGCGACTCCATCACCGCCCAGACGCGGGGCGCCGCGCGGCCGCCCATGGCGTGATCGACCACCGCCTCGAGGCGCGACTCGCGGCAGAAGCGGCGGACCTCCTCCCAGAACCCCTCGCCGCCGTGCAGGTCGAGCTCGGCCAGGTTCAGCCCCGTGTCCAGGACGTCCAGTCCGTGCAACCGGTGCTCCCGCATGCCGTCGTTCATGGGCGATCCTCTCTCTGGCTGAGGGTCATGCGCTGCCAGGCGTCGCGGAGGGCCGCGGCCGCCAGGGGCAGCTCCTCGGGATCGAGGGTGCGCAGATCCAGCCCCAGGCCCTCCTGGGAGATGCGCGCCACCATGGCCGGCCGGCCGGTGCGCAGGAGCTGATGGACGCGCTCCAGCTGCTCCGGCGGCCCCTCGCAGAGGAGCAGCCGCGTGGGCACCTCGGCGTCGGAAAAGCTGCCGCCACCCACGCTGGCAGTGGCCTCGGCGGTCCGCAGCCGCCAGCCCGCGGGCAGGTCGGGCTGGAGCGCTCGCGCCAGGTCCGCGGCTGCCGCCTCGAGATCCGCCACCGACCGGGCGAGGCTGGCCAGCGTGGGCAGCGCCGGCAGATCCTCCGCCTCGAGGTAGGCCGTCAGCACCGCGTCCAGGGCTGCCAGGGTGGTCTTGTCCACCCGGAAGGCCCGCCGCATGGGGTGCTGGCGCAGCGCCGCGATCCGCTCCCGTGCTCCCAGGATCAGTCCGGCCTGGCACCCGCCCAGCAGCTTGTCGCCGCTGCAGGTGATCAGGTCCGCCCCGGTGGCCACGTCCTCGGTCAGGGTGGGCTCCGGCGGCAGGCCGAGGGTGGCGAAGTCGAAGAGCGCCCCGCTGCCCGCATCGTAGATGAGCGGATGGCCGTGACGCCGGCAGAGGGCGGCCAGCTCGGCCACCGGCACCTCCTCGGTGAAGCCGGTGACCGCGAAGTTGCTGCGGTGCACCTTCATCACCGCGGCTCCGGGCACGAGCGCGGCCTCGTAGTCGGCCAGGCTGGTGCGGTTGGTGGTGCCCACCTCCACCAGCTCGCAGTGGGTCTCGGCCAGGATCTCGTGCAGCCGGAAGCTGCCGCCGATGGCCACCACCTCGCCGCGCGAGAGCACCAGCCGCCCGCCCCGCGTGGCCTGCCGCGTGGTCAGCCAGACCGCCGCGGCGTTGTTGTTCACCACCAGGGCGTCCTCCGCGCCCGCCAGCAGCGCCAGCTTCTCCTCCACGCCACGGCCACGGTGCCCACGCCGGTTGGTCTGCAGGACGAACTCGAGGTCGCTGTTGTGCGCCGCCACCTCGCTGGCCCAGGCCACCGCCCGCTGCGGCCAGCTGGACCGTCCGAGGTTGGTGTGCACCACCACGCCCGTGGCATTGAGCACCCGCTGGCTGGTGGGCGCGAGGAGCCGGGCCATCTCCGCCAGCACCCGTTCGCGGGCGACCCGTTCGAGGTCCTGCCGCGTCTGCGGCGACCCCGCCGACCCGGCGGCCAGGTCGCGGCGGAGGGCCGCGACCACGGCCTGGACCACCCGCGTGACCCAGATCCGCCGGTGGCCGCGCGCCCGCGCGGCGATGTCCGGATGGTCGAGCAGCGCGCCCACCGATGGCAGCTCGCGCAGCAGGGGATGCGGCATGTCGGACGTCCTCGCGGGGCCGCGTGCCGGCCACGGCACGTGGAAAACGGGCCGCAAGCGCACGGCCCGGTGGTTCTCGCGGAAGCGCGCCGGTGGGCGGGCCGACCGGCTCGGCATGGCGCCAAAAGGTATCAGACCCCGACCGTGATGTAAAGACGCCCCACGCCCACCGCTGGACAGCCGGCTCCCGGTCTCCTAATCTGCCTGCAACCAGGGAGGCCCAAGCCTTGCCAAGACGACAGTTACGCATCCTGTCGGCGGCGCTGGCCGCCGCCCTCTCCGCCCTCGTCATCCTCACCGCATGCGGGCCGGCGCCCGTGGTGCCCCGCCGACCGGCCGACGTGCCGGGCTACCACCGGCCCCCGCCGGACCTGGCCGGGATCGACCCCGCTCCCCTGCAGGGGCGGCGGATCCTCCTGGATCCGGGCCACGGCGGCGCCTTCCGCGGTGCCGTGGGCGACGGCGGCCTCACCGAGGCCGAGGTGAACCTGGGCGTGGCCCTCTACCTGCAGGGCCTGCTGCAGTGGGCCGGCGCCGAGGTCCACCTCACCCGCACCGCGGACGTGGACCTGCTCACGCCGGCGGACAGCTCGCTGTCCGCCGACCTCGCCGCCCGCGTGGCCCTGGCCGACAGCCTGCAGCCGGACGTGTTCGTCTCCATCCACCACAACAGCACGGCCAGCCGCGACCCCCACGTCAACGAGACCCAGACCTACTACCCCCTCGGCCGCGAGGGGGCCGACCTCGACCTCGCCCGCGCCATCCACCGCCAGCTGGTCCGCGCCCTGGAGATCGAGCCGGCGCGGATCCTGCCAGGCGGCTTCCACGTCCTGCGCCATGCCCCGGTCCCGGCCGTGCTGGGCGAGCCGGCCATGATCAGCAACCCGGTGATGGAGGGCCGCCTGACCCTGGCTCGCAGCCTGGAGCTGGAGGCCACCGCCTACTTCCTGGGCCTGCGCGACTACTTCGCCGCCGGCACGCCCACCTGGCGGACCGACCTGCCCGACACCGTCACGGTGGCGGCCGACGGCGAGCCGCTGGTCTGGGCGTTCGATGCCGGCCACCCGTCGGCGCCCGGTCTGGATCCCGCCACCGTGGACCTCCTGGTGGACGGCCGCCGCGTGTCCGGCCACGTGGATGCCACCGGCCAGCGCCTGATGGTCCTGCCGGCCGACCTCGCCGACGCCCATCGCCTGATCCTCACCGCGCGCAACCTGCACGGCCGCGCCACGCCGGTGCAGGACCACGTGCTGCGCGCCGCGGCGGCGGCACCGCGCTGGCACTGGATCGCCGACGGCGAAGGGACCGGCGGGCGCGGCCTGGCCGTCCCCCTGGGCGCCACCGATGCCAGCGCCAGGCCCCGCCTGTTGCCCGCGCCGCCACCGGACGTTCGGATCGCCCGCCGCGACGCCCTGCCGGACCGGACCCGCTGGCTGGGGCTTCAGGCCACCGGGCCCTGGTCGGAAGGGGCCGTCCCCGGCGGCCGCTGGCAGTCGCGCCTGATGCCACCGGCCGGCTCGCTCCCCTACTGGCGAGCCACCTGGCCCGCCATCCCCGTCCAGCCTGGCCAGCCCCTCTGGCTGCAGGCTCCGGGCGCTCGCCCCCTGTGGCGCGATGCCTCCGGTCGGGACCCCTGGGACCAGCTCGCCTCCGGCGCGGACACGCTGGCCTGGCAGCCCATCGTGGCCGAGCTGGTGGGCGTGCGCGTGGCCATCGATCCGCGGGGCGGCGGCAGCGACGACCAGGGCCGCGGCCCCTACGGCACGCGGGGGGCCGAGCTCAACCTGCAGCTGGCCGGCCGGCTGGCCGCCATGCTGCGTGGTCTGGGCTGCGAGGTGCTCCTGGTGCGATCCGGCGAGCTCTGGGTCCCCGACAGCGAGAAGGTGCGCCTCGCCGACGCCCTAGGAGCCGACCTCTACCTCGCCCTGGGCCGCGGCTCGCGGCCCGGGGTCCGGCACCATCCGGGCAGCACCCTGGGCACGCCCTGGGCCGCGGCCCTGGCCCGCAACCTGACCCCGCTGCTGCCCGACACGGTGGCCGCCGGGCCCGCCTGGGACTACGTGCTGCGCCACACGGCCTGCCCGGCGGTGGTGGTCACGCTGGAGTCGCCCGCCACGGTGAGCATCGAGGATCGTGTCCTCGCGCCGGGCTGGCAGAACGCCGTGGCCCGGGCCCTGCTGCGGGGCACGGTGGACGTGCTGGCGCCGGGAACCGCCTGGGCGTCCATGGACACGCTGCTCGCCTCGCTCGGTGCCGACGCGCTGCCGGCCGCCACGCTGGAGGTGGCGCTGCTGGATGGGCAGCTCACCTGGCTGCCGCCCCCTGGACGCGCGGCCGCGGCCGCCGTAGCGTCAGGATGGGACGGCGACCCCGGGCTCCCCACCGGTCCGGGCCGGCACCTGCTCGAGCTGCGCGGCGGACCGCTCTGGCAGCTCTGGGCCCTCAGCCGTCCCGACCAGGGCGCCTGGCAGGCGCGCCTGCTGCAGGAACGCCGCTGATCGCGAGGCCTCGCCGTGATGCATCACCGTCACCCGCCGGATCGGTCCCCTCGCCACGACCGGTTCGTCTCGCCGGCCAGTGCCCGCGAGCATGCCCGGGTGGGCAAGCGGCTGCTGCTGGCGCTCCCGGCCGCGCTGGCACTTCTCGGCCTGCTGATCCTCCTGGGTCCGAGCGCCGAGGAGGTGGAGCGCAAGTTCACCCCCTACGGCGCCCAGGGCCCCCTGCGGATCATGCCGGAGATCGCCATCGAGGACGGAGCCGACCCGGTGGCACGGCAGGCGGCGCGCGAGGCCACGCCCCCGCCCGCGGCGCCCGAATACCAGGTGGAGCCGGACGACCCCTCTCCCGACGCGCAGGAGGTGATGCCCGAGCCCAGCGAGGAGGCCGCCGAGGTCACCGACGTGGGCGTCAGCGAGGAGGCGCCGCAGGAGGTGGTGCAGACCACCGAGAGCGAGGGCGACGCCAGCGTGGACATGGTCATGCCACAGCAGACCGCCGACAGCGACTTCATCATCCGCAAGCTGGTCCGGCCACTCTATCCCGCAGGCCTCAGCCTCCAGCAGCAGCGCCAGCCCGTGGTCACGGTGGCCGTGGGACTGTACCTGACGTCCGACGGCGAGGTCACGGCCATGATGATCCAGGGCAACGACGGGCCGCCGCCGTTCGAGGAGGCCGTCCTGACGGCCATGGAGCAGTGGGAATTCGCGCCAAGGCTGCGTGACGGCGTCCCGCCGGCACCACGCTGGCTACTGATCACCTGGCGATTCCGCAGCCCGCTGGTCGGCGGCGACGCCGGATCCTGACACGTCCGCCGGCGGCGCCACGTCCTCGTGGTCCGCCGGGTCGCGCTCCACCACCCGCATCACCCGCGCCAGGCCCAGGGAGTCGGCCGCGGCGAGGGAATCGGCCACCGAGAGCGTGTCCGCCGCCACCAGGCTGTCC
>JAASSM010000159.1 GCA_021767885.1 bacterium
GGTCGGTGGGACGCACCGATCTGCCCGGTGGCGACTTCGACGTCCTGGCCCGCAGCATCCGTGATCACATCTACACCCTGCCGGCGGAGACGGTGCTGCATCCCGGCCACGGCCCGGATACCACCGTGGCTCGAGAGCGGCAGAGCAATCCCTTCGTGCCCGAGCGCTAGGTCGCGGGCTCACCGACCTGCGGTCCCGGAAAGCGAGCGGCCGGCAGGAGACTCCCGCCGGCCGCTCATCTTCGTGTCCCCCGGGCCCTGACCCGTCCGCGCACAGGCCGTCGCGAGCTACTCCTCGCCGTCGATCTCCTCGGCCATGGCCGCCGCCACCTCGGCGGCCGCCGCCTCGCGCTTCTCGAGGCGCTGCTTCTCCAGCTTGGTGTGCTTGCGCAGGAATTCCTTCTTGATCCAGTCCCGGTACAGGGAGGCGCCGAGGCACCCGGAGTCATAGGCGAAGATGCTCTGGAAGCTGGCAGGAGCTTCCTCGATCTTGATGTTGTTGGTGATGGCGGTGCGGAAGATGTCGCCCTTGTCGAAGATCTGGCCCAGCTCGCGCCGCACGTTCTTCAGCAGCGGCGTGCGCCCGTCCTTCATGGTCATCAGGACGCCCAGGATCTGCAGCCAGGTGTTCTGGCGCTCCTGCACCCGCTCGATGAGTGTCTTGAGGTGACGGAGCGTCGGAACCGCCATGCCGGTGCACTGGGTGGGGATCAGCACGTAGTTGGCGGCGACCAGGGCATTCTGCGTCAGCACTCCGAGGTTCGGCGGGGTATCGATGATGATCCAGCCGTAATGCGGCGCCAGCGTCGAGACCACCTTCTCCAGACGGTCGGTGATCTGGGTCTTGGCCATGCTCTCGAGCGATGGGTTGGACGGGAGCAGGTGGATCTCCTCGTCGTAGACCGTGGTGGTGATGCCGTCATGGGGAGTGATCGCGCGCCGGAGCACGTCGAAGACGCTGCGGGCGGGCGGGTCGCCGTCGAGCTTGCCCAGCAGGGTGCTCGTGGCGCAGCCGTGCGGATCCATGTCGATCAGCAGACAGGACGACGTCACGTCGCTGTAGCGGATCAGGCCGGCCGCCAGGTTGATGGCCGTCGTGGTCTTGCCGGTACCGCCCTTGTGGTTCACCACGGCGATCACGTTGCTCATCAGCTGGTTCCTCTACGGGTTGGATTGGGGATGAACACCAGTTCTGGCGTAACCATCCGAATATACGCGCGTTCGGCCATCATGCCAAGGAAATGACTGGGTTTGCTCCTGGCCGGCGCCGCGACATCAAATATCATTTCACGAGGGCAATTTTTATTGCAAATCATTCGCGCGGCGCGTTCAGAACGCCGTCTGCATGCTCACCAGCAGCTCCCAGACATGGTCGGTCCCGGCATCCTCGGCGGTCAGGTCCGGCATCACGGTCCCGGCCACCGGGACCTCCAGGTCCGACAGGTCCAGGGCCGCCAGGTTGTCGCGGGCCTCCAGGCGCAGCCCCCACCCCGGGGCCAGCCGCAGGTGGGAGCCCGCCCCCCCGCGGAGGGCCACCTCGTTGCCGTCGAGCTGGTCGCCGGCGTCGCCGGCGAGGTTCACCACGCTCGCGCCGCCGAGCAGGTAGAAGAAGCTGGGGCTCCGGTGCAGCCGCAGCTCCGCATCGATTCCCGCCACCATCACGGAGAGCTGGTCCCAGCGCCGCACCTCGGCCGTCTGGCCGATGCGCGCCTTGGCCGCCACGTCCAGCTGGGCCAGGCCCAGCGTGGCGCGGATCCAGACCCGCTCGCTCAGCCGGTGGCCGAGCCCCACCGAGACCAGGATGCTCTCGTCGAGGGTCAGGGTGAAGGCCTCGGAGTTGAAGGGCTCGCCGCCGGGGGGATCCCAGGGGATGCCCGAGGCGCCGGCCGTCCGCACCCGGACCAGGTCGCCGGCCGCCATCACGCCGGCCCCGGCGGTGAAGGTCCAGCGGCGGCCGGCATCGTCGAAGCCCGCCACCTCGGGGCGCTCCTCCTGAGACCGGTCCACGCGGTGGCGGCCGGTGCTGGTCTGGGCCGCGGCCGATCCGGCGAGCAGGCCGGCGGCCACCAGCAGGCAGATGAAACGGCGCACGTCGGGATCTCCTCGGCCGGTCAGGGTTGGGGGCGCTCGAGGGAGAAGGTGTCGAGGATCGCCTGCAGACGGCGGAAGTAGTCCATCTTCTCCATGCCCGGTGCGAAGACCAGGGCGTCCAGACAGAAGACCCGCCGGTTGGCGTGGTCAGCGACGAACCAGCACCAGAAGGGGCCCCCTCCGTCGAAGCCGAGGCTGTTCCACGCCCCCTCCAGACGGACGGCCGGCAGGCCGCCGATGGTGTCCTCGCTCCAGACCATCGAATCGGGCACCAGTTCCTCGTTGTGCATCTTCAGCCCCATCTCCTTGCGCAGCTCGAGGAGCAACGAGCGCTGGCTCATGAGCAGATCGGGGTCGCTGCTGGTGGTCCAGGCCACGGTGATGCCGCGCGAGGGGCCGTTGCGCAAGAGCTCGACGGCCGGGTAACCATCCGGGGCGTCCTGGTTGATGCGGAACACGGAGGGGATCTCGAGGAAGAAGCGGTGCTTGAGCCAGAGGTCGTTCATGACCTCCGACGCCAGGCCCTCGTAACGATAGCGTCGCATGATGCGCTGGGCCGACTTCTCCTCGAATCGCGCCCGCAACTCCGCGGCGTTGCGCCGCAGGTAGCTGAGCAGGGAGTTGCGGTCGGTGGCCGCGGCGATGAACGCGTGCTGGTAGCTGCCGAACGGGTTCTCCAGCTGCAGCAGGGCGCCCGCGGCGCTGCTCGCCCGTTCCTCGCCGGCATCGGTGAGCTTGTCGCGGAGATACTCCGAGACGGGGCCGCCATCGCCCACGCGCCAGACGAAGAGGATGTTCTTGTAGCCCTGGCAGAGCTTCCAGGCGTCCGGCTCGAAGACGTCGATGTTGAAGCGGGTCTCCCGCGACAGGACGAAGGTGTGCTCGACGTTGAACTGCTGCCGGAACGGCTCGAGGCCGCCGATGAGGTTGACGTCCGAGACCACGATGGCGATGTCGCCATACGAGCCTGGAGCCATGAAGATGGGCTTCTCCTCGTCGTAGCCGCATCCCGCCATGAGCAGGGAGACCAGCAGCACGGCGCCGGCCAGACGAACGGGAAACGGGGATGGGGAACGTCGCAACATGGTCCTCCGCCGGGGCCTGGCGGCCATCAGCGCGTCCCGACGGCCTCCGTGTTCCTATCTACGGTCCGCGCCGTGAGGCTGTCAAGCCTGGCCTGGAGCGTCTGGATGGTGCGGTCCTTGGTGGCCAGGCGTCGCCGCAGCACCTCCACGTCCTGCTCCAGCCGCAGGATTCGCAGGAGGTCCTGATCACGCGCGCCGCTCCACGAACGCGGCTGCAGTCCGTTGCTGCTGACCCGGCGCTGCAGGTCGGTGGCCCGGGCCCCCGCCAGGCGGCTGAGGCCGCCATCGAGACGTCCGTCCAGCGGCCTGCGGGTGGCATCCTGGAGATCGGTCCCGAGCGATGCCTGGAGCGGCAGGCGCGGGCTGTCCGCCGCCGCGGTCACCCGCTCGGTCTGTCCACCGAGCACGGGCGCCATGCGGTCGGGTGCGATGACGGCCACCGCGAGGACAGCGGCCAGTCCGAGCGCGGCCGAAAGGCCGGCCCGACCCAGCCACGGGCGCCAGCCCGCGCTCTCCTCCGGCCAGGGATAGGCGGTCTCCCGGGCGGCCTCCCGCAGCGCCTGGCTGAGACGCAGCTGCAGCTTCCAGTCGAAGGTCTCCGGCAGCCGCGGCTCCGTGGCCGCGAGCATGCGCAGCCCCAGCGTGAGCTCGGAGCGATACTCCTGGCACCCCGTGCAGCTCTCCAGGTGCGTCTGGAGCGCGACCACGTGCTGCGGCTGCAGCTGGCCGTCACGTTCCAGGCTGATCCATTGGCGGGCCTTGCGGCAGTTCATCCCTCGACGCCTCCGTCGGTTGTCACTCGTCCTCGGCCTGCGCGCGCGCCTCGATGCGTTCGAGCTCGGCGAGCAGTTCCTCGTTGCGCAGCAGCGGCTTGATGTTCTGGCGGAACCGGTTCCGCGCCCGGTTGATCCGCGAGCGCACCGTGCCCAGCTTCAGGCCGGTGACCTGCTGGATCTCCTCGTAGCTGAGCTCGTCCACCTCGCGCAGCAGGAAGGGGATCCGGTACTTCTCCGGGATCTTGGCCGTGGCCTCCGCGATCAGCCGGCCCAGCTCCTCGCCCTCCACCGACCGGCTCGGGTCCGCGTGGGGATCGGGCGGATCCACCGGCTGCTCGTCCTCCTCGGGCACCGGATTGAGGCTCAGCAGCCGCGGCGCCCGCGACTGCTGCCGCATCCGGTTGCGAACCAGGTTGGTGGCGATGGTGAAGACCCAGGTGGAGAACTTGGCGATCTCCCGGTACTTGTCCGCGTGCAGGTAGACCCGGATGAGCGTCTCCTGCGTCAGCTCCTCGGCCAGGCCGGGGTCCTTGACCATCCGCAGGATGAACGAGTAGAGGCGACCCTTGTATCGCCCCACGACCTCGTCGAACGCGCGCCGGTTGCCCTGCTGGACCAGGACGATGAGATCCTCGTCCCGGATCTCGCGCAGGCCCTCGGGCCGCGGCGCGGCTCCGGGATGATGGTTGTCCAGCGATCGGTTCACGGCGCCCCTCCTGGGGTCGGGACCACGTCCGGTCCGGGAAGTACACCGCGCGGCGGCGGCGAGTTCCCGGAAACCCGGTGGCGTCAGGCATCAAGATACGGCTCAGGGGAGGATGTCCGCCAAGGGCCAGAGCGGCAGGAAGGCTTCCGGCGGGACGAGCACCGCCGTGGCCACGGGCGGCCCCACCTCCAGGGTCGCGGGCCAGCGGACGGTGGTGATCTCCAGCCCGCGACCGGCGCGCACCAGCCGCAGCACCGCCCCCGCCCCGCCCCGGCCGCGGCCACGCGTGGTGAGCTCCCGGCGGAGCGTCCCCATGGTGCCGTCGCCCATCCCGGTCGGCCGCCAGGACGCAGGCAACGCCTCCCAGCTGCGAAGAACCACGCGATCGCGTCCTGCCGTGGGCTCCGCCCACGCCCCCATCAGTTCCCCCAGGGCCGCCGCGGCCTCGGCGCCGAGCTGGCGCCAGGGACCGGACCAGGGCTGGACCATCCCGCCGCCGGCCCCGCCGGTGACCGTCCAGCCCCGCCCGTGGCGGCGGCGGACGGCCTCCGCCGCGGGTGGCCGGCCGTCCTCGGCCACGGCCACCTCGCAGCGCCAGGTGGGCGGGCCGGCCTGGTCATCGGCGGCGTGGACCAGGAGCACCACGCCCGTCACCTCGCCCAGGGGGGTGCGCAGGGTCCAGCTCCCCTCCACGAGCCGGGCGGCGATCATCGGCCCGCCAGAGGGGTCCGGCGACGGCGCCATCACCGCGGAGCTGTCGCCGGTGATGCCCGGGGCCGCCATCAGCAGGACGACCACGGCCAGTCCCGGCCGCCACCGGTCACCGGTCACCGCCGAGCTCCGTGATCAGCGGCCGCAACACCCCGGGA
>JAASSM010000160.1 GCA_021767885.1 bacterium
GGCCGAGGCGGCGGCCGCCTGCAGATCCAGGCGGTTCTCCAGCGCCTCGGCGTAGAGCTGATCGATGTCCTCGAGGGCGAGCTCGGTCTCCAGCGGCGAGGTGTCCACGTCCAGCCGCCGCGCCAGCGGCTGGTTCATGGCATAGGCGAGATCGGCGACGGCCTTCTCCACCTGGTTCTCGGCCACCACGAGGTCGTACTTGGTCTGCTCGAGGCGGACCCGCTGCTGGAGCACGTCGCTCTTGGCCGCGCTGCCGAGGCGGAAATAGGTCTCGGTGCGCTCGAGCTCGGCCGCGGCCTGGTCGCGGGTCTCGGCGGCGACTTCCCGCAGCTTGGTGAAGCGCAGCAGGTTGTAGTAGGCCACGGCGACGTTCTGGATCACCAGCTCCCGGGTGTACTCGCGGCTGTGGAGGCTGGCCTCGCGGCTCGCCTGGGCGGCCTGCAGCCGGTTCACGTTGGCCAGGCCGTCGAAGAGGTTGAGGTTCGCCGACAGCGACCAGTCCTTGCTGGTCGACCGGACGGTCACATCCTCGGTGACCGTGCCCGCCTGGCGAGTGGAGGGCAGCAGGATCATGTCGCCGGCCGAGTCGTAGAGCGTGTCGAAGGCGCCCACGAAGAAGGGCGACTCGAGGTCGAAGTCGGTGCGCTCGGACTTGCTCCACGACCCCGAGGCCGCGAGGTTGGGCAGGAACGAGCCCCAGGCGGCACGCACGTCCTGATCGGCGATGTCGGTCTCCGCGTCGCGGACGCGCAGGCTCGCGCTGCTCTCCAGGGCGATGCGGACGCAATCGCGCAGGGTCAGGACCCCGGCGGTCTCGGCGTCCTGGGCGACGGCGGCGGCCGGCCAGCCGGCGATGGCCGCGGCCACGAACAGACCGATGAGGGCGAGTCGGGGGCGGGCGCGGTGTGGCATGGATGGGTTCTCCTCGAGACGTGGTGATGGTCCGCCCAGGCGGCGGCCCGGCTATCCTAAGGCCGCCGGGGGGCGCCTGGCCAGTGCTGATCGGTATCGGCGCGGCTCCGTCCCATCCTACGTCGGGCACGGCGGCAGGTTGCCGGCGTCGAGCCGCAGACGACACAGGCCGCGTCTAGGTGACGCGGCCTGGCCATGCGAGGTTCCCTGGCGGTTCGCGATCCGCGGGCCATGATGGCGGGCCGAGGACGTGCGCTAGCGCAGGGTGAAGTTGTAGGGCAGCGCCATCCAGGCCTTCACCGGGATGTTGCGCTGCTTGCCCGGCTTCCACTTGGTCTTGCGCGCCGCCTTGAGGGCCTCGCGATCGAGCATGGGGTGGATCCCCTTGAGGATCTGGGCATCCATGACGTTGCCGTCCGGCCCCACCAGGATCTTGACCACCACCGTGCCCTGCATCTGCGAGAGCCGGGCCATCTCCGGGTACTCCGGCTGCACGAACTTGATGATCGACGGCTTCTCCTGGCTGACCACGAAGCCCTCGTCGCCACCGGAGAGGTCGTAGGTCTGCATGCCGCTGGTCAGCGCCTGATCGAAGTCCACGAAGGTGTCGGCGATGTCCACCTCCTCGGTGACCTCCTCGTCGGGGGCCGCCTCGAACACCTTGGGCGGTGGCGGTGCCTCCTGCGGCGGCGGCGGCAGCTCGAAGTCCTCGGGCTGATCCTCGATGTCCACCACCTCGATCTCCTCCTGCCGCAGCTTGTACGGCTCGAAGGTGATCTCCGGCGAGACGATGAAGGCCACGATCGTGATCAGCAGCGCGATGACCACCGACCAGCGCAGCGTCTTGTTGTACTGCGCCTTGAACTCGGTGTTGGCCGACCAGACGATCTCCTTGTGGTATTCGGTCGCCATGGCGCTCCTAGTACTTCGCTGGCGGGTTGATCTCGACGTCGTTGTTGAAGAGCACGCGCACCGCGTTGACCTCCTTCAACGCCTCCATGACGTCGCTCACCGTGCCGTACGGGGTCATCTGGTCCGTCTTGAACGCCACGATCAGCTGCGGGTTCTCCTGGATCTTGGTCCCGAAGATGTCGGAGATGTGCTTGACCTGGACGATGCGATCGTCCACGGAGATGCGCCCGACGCGGTCGATGTAGATGTTCGAGACCAGCTCGCGGTCCGCTTCCTCGCCGGCCTCCGCCCGGGGCAGCTCCACGGGCAGTCCGGTCTCCTTGCGGAACACGGTGGTCACCATGAAGAAGATGAGCAGCAGGAACACGATGTCGCCCATGGACGACGTCGGGATGAATGGCTCCTTCTTCGCGGTGCGATTGAAATCGAGGGCCATGCCGCTACCTCCCGCTCGTCTTCAAGGTCAGCTTGCGGGCGTTGGCCAGCTTCAGCTCGTCGAGTGCGGCCACCATGGTGCCGTAGTGCGCGTCCGGGTGCGTCTCCAGCACCACCACGGTCTTCTCGTTGGCCAGGATCCGCGCCTCGATGAGGCTCTTGACCTGGGCGAGTTCGATGGGCTTGCGGTCCAGGGTCAGGCTGTTGTCGTAGTTGATGCGGAGGGTGGCGATGTTGGACTCCGCCACCTTCACCGTATCGGTCTCCGTCTTCTGCTTGCCCGGCAGGATCATGATCAGTCCCTGCTCCTCGGCGAAGATGGTGGAGACGATGAAGAAGATCAGCAGCAGGAAGGAGATGTCGCTGGTGGAGGCCATGGTGACCTCTCCCAGTGATCCGCGCCCCTTCTTCTTCTTGAACACGGCCATGCCGGACTCCTCACTCCCAGATCAACCGGATTTCCGACCACTCCACACCCGGGCGACGCCTCGCTCGCTAGGGCTTGATCGTGTCCAGCGCCTCGATCAGCTCCATGGCCGCCTCCTCCATCTCGATGGTGAAGCGGTCGATGGCCGAGATGAAGTAGTTGTAGCCGATGGTCGTGGGGATCGCGATGATCAGACCGGTGGCCGTGGTGATGAGCGCCTCGGAGATACCCGAGGCCACCAGCTTGGCGTTCACCTGGTCGCTCTGGGCGATGGCCTCGAAGGCGTTGATCATACCGGAGACGGTGCCCAGGAAGCCCACCAGCGGCGCGGTGGTGGTCACCGAGGAGATCCACACCAGACCACGCTCGAGGAAGCTCATCTCGATGACGCCGGCGGTGCCGATGGCCTTCTCCACGGCGTCGTCGCCCCGGTCGGCCTTCTGCAGCCCGCTGTACAGGATGGCCGCGATGGGACCGCGCCACTTCTGGCACTCCTCGGCGGCGGCCTGCACGCCCTCGGTCTTCAGGGTGGTGATCACCGTACCGATGAGCTTGCGGGTGTTGACCTTGGCGCGGCTCAGGGTGATCAGGCGCTCGACGATGAACACCAGGCCGATGACCGCGATGGTCAGCAGCCACCACATGAAGTTGCCACCCTTGATGAAGAGCTGGCCGAAGCCCGTGTCGGCGATGGGGCTGTTCTCCACCATGCCCATCAGGCCACCGCGCTCCTCCGGCACCGGCACGTAGAGGTTGGCGGAGTCGGCGGCCGACACCGTGAACCCGAGCGAGTCGGTGGGGGCGTTGATCTTCTCGTAGCGCGCCATGCGCGCCTGGTTCGCGGCGTCCTCGTCCGCCTCCTCCTGGGCCAGCACCGGCGCCGTCATGGCGGCGGAGATCAACCCCAGGCACAGCAGAACGAAGCAAGCGTGTTTCAGCGTAGCGTGACGAGCCATTGCCAAAGTCTCCCTTTCCATGTGGGACCCGGACGGGTTGGTCGCTCGGAGGGCGGGCCACAGGTGGGGCTCCGGGCCTTTCCTCCGCCGTGAGCGGGCCCCGCGACCGGGCTCGAGCGCGCCCAGGGAACCCTCTCGACCGCCGAATTTCGGCAGTATATCGACGTCAGTTAATTAGTGTCAACCGACCACCCAAGTCAAACCATTCTTCGCGTTTGCCGCGCCGAAACCACGCATCGGCGCGGGATTTCGGCTCAACTGCCCTCTAGCCGGGTGTTGTCGGAATCGAGCACGTAGCGCCCGTCGCCGGTCTTGTCGACGAACAGGAACCGCAGGCCGCCGCCCTGGCCCGAATAGGAGTTCAGGAAGAGCTGGTCGCCGCCGTCGTCGTAGCGCCAGAGCTGGAAGGTGCGCGTGTCCGCAGCGGTCTTGTTGGCGCGGATGTCCTTGTCGGCCAGGTAGGAATAGGGCATGGGGATGGCGCCGCCGAACTCCCCGGTGAGATCCTGGGGACTGTCCATGACGCCGCCACGGACCATCTCGCCCACCCGCTCGGGCGCGTAACGCTGGTAGACCATGATCCGAGCGTCCTCGAGGGCGCCCCGGTTCAGCGGCACGGCCTCCTCGCGGATCCCGTCCGGCTCGCCGAGCAGCAGATAGATCTTGCCGCGCGGATCGGCCGGACCGTCCTCGGTCAGGCCGCCGAGGTAGGTCTCGACGTAGGCCAGACGCCGCTGGAACTCGGCCTCCACCTCGTTGTACGGATCCTCCGGCGTGGGATCGAGGTCTGCCCAGAACTCCTCCAGGATCAGCTCCTTCTCCACCCGCGGCGCCTCCTCGAAGCGCTCCAGCTGCTCACCCAGCAGCACGATGCGGCCCTCTCCCAGGAGCCGGTCGAGCGGGCGGACCAGCTGCTGCAGGCTCCAGACCATGTCGAAACCGGTGAGCATGCCGCGGCCGGTGGTGTCCACCGGCGCGATGCCCAGACGGAACGCGCCCGGCGGCAGGCCGCCGGCGTCCATCTCCCAGTACACGGCCACCGGATGGCCCGCGGCCAGGGCGCGCTGCTCCGGCGGCGCCAGGGAGAAGGTGTCCACCAGCGCGAAATCCAGGTGATCGCTGGCGATCTCCAGGCGGAGCGGCCGCGTCGCCGCCCGGCGTCGATCCTCCACCAGCACCGGCGGCTCCACCATGAAGTACAGCTGCAGCGCCGGGACCTCGAGTCCGTAGCGCCGCAGCGGATGGACGTGATCCCAGGGACCGGCCCCGGCCCCGGGCGCCACCGGCCGGCCATCCCGCTCCCAGGTGCGGATGGGCGCGTGGGCGAGGAACACCGCATCGCCCACCGACAGGCCACGCGGCGCGCGGGCGGGCGGCGCGTACCAGTCCGCCCGGGCCGTGGCCTGGGCCCGGCGGTCGGAACCGAGATTGGCGAATCCGGGTCGACGGCGGTTGAGATCGTCGACCACCACGCTGAGCCGGCCGCTATCGAAGGGGACTCCGCGCAACACCACCGGGAACTCCCGACGCAGGGCGGGTGCCGCCGCATCCTCGCGGTGGGCGGCATCCAGGCGCACGGTGGTCTCCATGGCCGCCTCGCGGCCGTCGGGAGCCGCCAGGCGGGCCTGCACGCGCAGCCGCGCCCGCGGGCGTCCGGCGTCGTCCGCGAAGGTGATCTCGCGGTGCTCCACCGAGATCATCACCACGACGTCGTGACCGCCGACCCCACCGGGAAGGGTCACCGCGTCGCACACGAACCGGAAGTTCCCCTCCCCCGCGACGGGACGGAGCCAGCCGGCGAGGGCGGGGACGGCCAGCAACAGGACGGCGAACAGCATGGCCGGCAGCACCCGGACGTGCGGGCGCGCGGGCGCGGGCAAGAA
>JAASSM010000161.1 GCA_021767885.1 bacterium
GGCTCCAGGGCATCGATCCGGGCGAGATCCTCGATGAGCGGCTGGCCGGAATTGGGTGGGCCGTCGTCCACGAAGACCACCTCGCCACCGAAGGCCTCCACCTCCAGGGGGCCGTAGAGGAAGCCGAGGTAGCAGTCGTTGCGGAACCGGCGCTGCATGCGGAGCTGGCCCTCGATGACGTTCTCCGCTCGCGAGAAGTACTCCGGGATGGAGAGCCCCACCTCACGGGCGCCGGTCAGGGTGGTGGCCAGGAACTGGGGCACGCGGTCGGGTTCGCGGTGCGCCATGGTGGCGAACACCCGCTCCCGGCTGGTCATCGTCGCGTCGCTCATGACCACCTCCGCGCCAGGCCCTGCACGAGTGCGACCGCATCCGCCGCGTCGCGCCCCACGCCGTCGGCGCCCACGAGGCGCCAGAGGTCGCGGTCGAAGGTGAAGGGGGCACCGCCGACGAAGACCTTCACCGGGTGATCGAGCAGCAGGGCGGTCAGGTGCTCCACCTTGAGGGCCGAGGGCAGCATCAGGGTGGAGACCAGCAGGCCGTCGAGATCGTCGCGGCGCACGCTCGCCGCCAGGGACTCGGGCTGCAGGCCGGCGCCGTAGTCGATCACCGGATACCCGGCGACACGCAGGCAGGAGGCCACGATCCGCTTGCCGAGCACATGATGGTCGGCGAGGGTCGCGATGCCGAGCCGGGGGGCATCGGCGCGGTCCGGCATGCCCGCCGGCAGCATGGCCGCGATCTGCTCCTCGCAGATGCGCCCGCAGAAATAGAGCTGCGCCAGCGACACCGAGCCGTCGGACCAGCCGTCGCCGATGCGGTTGAGGGTGGGGCCGAAGAGGTTCTCCGCACATTCCAGCGGCGACATGGCGGCCAGGGCGCGCTCGTGGATGCGGCCGACGGCCACGCGATCACTGGCGAGCAGGGCCTCGTGGAGCTCGGTGGCCAGTTCGGTGAGCAGGTCCTGGTCGGAGCACTCTGGCGTCATGCGCAGCACCCTTCGCCGGGGGAGTCCGGATGCGGATCCGGCCGCCTGGTCCCCGGCCGCCGGGGCCGGATCCTGGCAGACGGGACCCGTTCTGGATATTGACCGGTCGGCACCGAAAACGCAAGCGGGCCGCCGTGGATCCGGCGGCCCGTTCCGGCCACAGGGCCAGGTGACGGCTCAGAACTCGCCGGCGTCGTCCAGGAGCCCCCGGTTGCGCAGCAGCGCCCCGGTGTCGGGCTCCCGGCCGCGGAACGCGACGTAAGCCTCCATGGCGGGCCGGGTGTTGCCCGCGGCGAACACGTACTCGTGCAGCCGGCGCGCCAGCTCGTCGTCGAAGACATCGCCGGCCTCCTCGAAGGCCGCGAACCCGTCGTTGTCCAGCACCCCGGCCCACAGGTAGGTGTAATAGCCGCCGGCGTAGAACTCGCTGCCGAAGCTGTGGCGGAAGTGCGGCGAGCGGTGTCGCATCTCGATGGCCGTCGGCCGGCCGGCCTGGGCCAGGACGCCATCCTCGAAGGCATCGATGTCCAGGTCGGTGATGGCCTCGGGGTCCTCCAGCCGGTGGTAGGCCAGATCCACGAACGCCGACGCGATGTACTCCACGTTGTCGAAGCCCGACCGGGCGTTGGCCGCCGCCAGGACCCGTTCCAGCAGCGCCGCGGGCATGGGCTCGCCCGTCTCGTGGTGCCGGGCGAACTCGCGGATCACCGTCGGCTGGCGCATCCAGTGCTCCATGACCTGGGCGGGGAATTCCACGAAATCGTAGTCCACCGCCGTGCCGGAGATCGAGGGATAGGTCACGTCGGAGAGCAGCCCGTGCAGACCGTGGCCGAACTCGTGGAAGATGACCTCGGCCTCGCGCAGGGTGACCAGCGCGGGCTGGCCCGGCGCCGGCTTGTTGTAGTTGCAGTTGTTGAGCACCAGGGGCGTCACCGCACCGTCCAGCCGGTGCTGGACCCGCAGCGAGCCCATCCACGCACCGGACCGCTTGCCGGGCCGGGCGAAGTAGTCGCCGTAGAACAGCGCACGGTGCTCCCCCTCCGGGCCGAGCATCTCCCAGACCCGCACGTCCGGGTGATAGACGGGGATGTCGTCCCGCTCGCGGAAGCTCACGCCGAACAGGCGCTCGGCCACGGCGAACTGGGCGGCGAGGATGTTGTCCAGGGCGAGGTACGGCTTGACCGCATCCTCGTCCACGGCATGGAACCGGGCCCGGGCCTTCTCGGCGTAGTACCACCAGTCCCAGGGCTGCAGGTCGTGGTCGGCACCCTCCGCGGCCATGACCTGACGGATCTCCGCGGCCTCGGCGCCCGCCTTGGCCACGGCCCCGCGCCAGACCTCGTCCAGGAGCTGCTTCGCCCGCTCCGGCGTGCCGGCCATGGTGTCGGCGGTCCGGTAGGCGGCCCAGTTCGCGAAGCCCAGCAGGCGCGCCTTCTCCAGGCGCAGGGCGAGGATCCGGCGGATCAGCCCGGCGTTGTCGTACTCGCCGCCGGCGCCGCGGTCGGTCCAGGCGCGGAAGAGCCGTTCCCGCAGGTCGCGGTGCGGCGAGAAGCTCATGAACGGCTCGAAGGACGACCGCGCCAGGGTGATCACGTACTGGCCCTCCAGCCCCCGGTCGCTGGCCGCCTGCGCCGCCGCGCTCAGCGCGAAGTCGGGCAGACCAGCGCGGTCCTCGGGTGTCTCCAGCACCAGGGCGAAGGACTCGGCGTGTCGCTGCACGTTCTGGCCGAACGTGGTCTGGAGCGTGGCCAGCTCCTCGTTGATGGTCGCCAGACGCTCGCGGTCTGCGCCCGCGAGCTGGGCGCCCGCGCGCACGAAGCGGGTATGCGTGCGGTCGAGCACGCGCGCCTGCTGGGCGGTCAACCCGAGCTGATCGCGCTGCTCGTGCAGCGCGGCGATGCGCGCGAAGAGCTCGCGGTCGAGCATGATGGCGTCGCCGTGCGCGGCGAGTCGCGGGGACATCTCACGCTGGATGGCGCGGAAATCGTCGTCGGTGGCCGACGCGGTGAAGACGCTGAACGTGCGCTGCACGCGATCGAGATCCCCGCCGGCCCGCTCGAGCGCCACGATGGTGTTGGCGAAGCTCGGCGGGGCCGGATCGGCCGTGATGGCATCGATCTCGGCCCGGTGCACCGCCATGGCGTGATCGAAGGCGGGCGGGAAGTGCTCCGAGGCGATGCGATCGAAGGGCGGCGTGGCGAAGGGCGTGGTCCAGTCCTCGAAGAGCGGGTTGCCGACCACGGCCGCCGCCGTCTCCAGCTCCGCGGGCGTGCGCGAGAGCGGGGACTGGGCCGGGATCGCGACGGGCCACACCAGCCCGGGTGCGAGGAGCAGGGCCGCCAGGGCGGCCACGGGAGCGCGCCGACCGCGGCGGCGCGGGACGGTGGTCTGCATGGAACTGATCCTCCTCGTGGTCGCGGCTCGGCCCGTCAGCAGGCCGCGCCGTTGATCGGCCGGGCGGTGGCGCCTGGGCGCCCTCGCGCGTGAGGAAGCGACAATCTACGACGTTTTTCTGGCCGAGCATGCCGGATCGCTCGGTCTCCGCTTCGGACGCACCCGGATGGTCCCCGCGGGCGAGGATTCTGATATTGCAGGATCACGCCAGCCGCTCCAGAATCGCGGGCACATCCCGGGGATCCGGACCCTCCGTCGCATCCGGATCCCATCGCGGTCCCTGCGACGCCACCGGAGGAGAGCCCTCATGCGCACGCCAAGCGTCTTGCGACTCCTGCTGATCATGCTCCTGAGCCTCGCCCTGCTCACCGCCTGCTCCGACGACGACGACGGTCCCACCGATCCGGGTGGCGGCGACGACGGCCCCATCGAGAACGTGGGCACCATCTCCGGCGTGGTCTCCGACGCCAGTGGCTGGACCGTCGACGCCACGGTGACCGTCGGCTCCCGCAGCGTGGACACCAACGAGGACGGGTTCTTCGTGCTGACCCAGATCCCGGTGGGCGAGACGCTGCTCGGCGCGAGCGCGCCGGGCCACGCGTCCACCTATCGCGTGGTGACCGTCACCGCGGGCAGCACCGTCCACCTGGACGACCTGCAGCTGGCCGCGCTCGAGACCGCGATCCTCGACGCCGGGACCGGCGGCCAGGTGGCCACTGGCGATGGCGATGGCGCGGTGACCTTCGCCGCTGGCGGCTTCGTGGATGCGGCGGGCGATCCGTACACCGGCGAGGTGACCGTCCAGCTCAATGCCATGCTGCCCGAGGACTCCGGCTTCTACGGCACCTTCCCCGGCGAGTTCGCCGGCATCCGCGAGGGTGGCGAGGAGGTCCCGTTCGTCTCCTACGGGTTCATGACCGTCGAGCTGACGGGCGTGGACAAGTCCCCCGTGAACCTGGCCGATGGGGTGACCGCGGAGCTGAGCCTGACCATCTCCGCCGACAAGGCGGCCACGGCGCCGGCGACCATCCCCATGTGGTGGTTCGACGAGGCCGCCGGCGTCTGGCGCGAGGAGGGCGCGGCCGTCCTCGAGGGCAACACCTACACGGCCGACGTGGCCCACTTCACCAGCTGGAACTGGGACCTGCCCATCGAGGACATCTGCAGCATCACCGGCACCGTCGAGGACGAGGCCGGCCAGCCCGTGGCCAACGCCCGGGTGGTCAGCCGCGGCGTGGACCAGGCCATCATGGACGAGGTCCGCTCCGATGCCGCCGGCAACTTCACCGTCCGTGCCGTGCGCAGCAGCGTCACCGACGTCTGGGCCATCAGCGGCAGCCTGAGCAGCGACCCGCAGCGGGTCACCGTGGGCGAGGACTGCCCGGTGACGCTGCCCGATCCCCTGGTGCTCACCGTGCCCGTCTACTCCATCAGCCTGACCTGGGGTGAGACCCCCAGCGACCTGGACTCCCACCTGCTGGTGCCCATGACCTGGGACGCCGACTACGATTACTACCACATCTACTTCTCGAGCATGGGCTCCCTCGGCGAGGATCCCTTCGCCATGCTCGACACCGACGACACCAGCTCCTACGGCCCGGAGATCATCACCGGCAGCCGCCTCTACGACGGCCGCTTCCAGTACTGGGTCCACAACTGGAGCGGGGACGACAGCGCCGCCATCCAGTCCTCCGGCGCGGTGGTCCAGCTGGAGCTCGGAGGCCAGCTCTACGCCTACGAGGCCGTGGACGTCAGCCTCGAGGGGGCCGACACCACCGGCTGGTGGCACGTGTTCGACCTGGTGGTCTCCGGCAGCTCGGTCACCGTCGAGCGCGTGATGGAGTTCCAGCCGGCGTTCGACCACGACGGCATCTACGCCGACAAGGCCCTCGCCACGGCCACCAAGTAGCCCGTACCGGCCGCCTGGCGGCCGGCCCCACGCGCGCCCGCGACCCGCCCGTCGGCCCCCTGCCGGCGGGCGGGTCCGTCTCTGCGACGGCCGCCGTGAGCCCTGGCGTGGCCGGTCGCGGATCCGTATCGTCACCACGGCCGCTCACCGACGAGAGGAACCGATCCATGTTCCAGCGGACCCTGCTCGCCGCGGTCTTGCTCTGCCTGGCGACC
>JAASSM010000162.1 GCA_021767885.1 bacterium
CCAACCCCGGTCGGCCCCGACCCGGGAGAGCCTGCCATGTCCCGTCGCCTCGCCCGCTGGCCATCGCGTGTCCTGCTCCCCGTTCTCCTCGCCGGCCTGCTCCTGATCCCCGCCTGCGGCGACGGGGATGATCCCGTCGGCCCGGGCGGCACTCCCGGCGACGTGCGGGTCTTCATCATCGACCCGCCCCAGGAGGAGGTCTGGACCGCGGTGAACGACACCCTGACGTTCACCGCCAGCGTCAGCGACGCGGTGCAGGTCCTGCCGGACCGGACCGTGCGCTGGCGCAGCGATCGCGACGGCGATCTGGGCACCACGCGCACAGACTCCGCCGGCCAGGCGCGGCTCGGTCCGGTGCTGCTCGGCCCGGGAGTCCACCGCCTCACCGCCACGGTGGTGCGGGACCTGCAGGTCCTCGCCGTCGACCTCGCCACCATCCACCACGTCCTGCCCGCCCGGGTGCGGATCCTGGCCGCCGAGGCCTCCCGCGACGGGGTGGCGCTCCGCTTCACCGCCAACCGCGAGGACCGGTTCCAGTTCTACGACGTCCGCCGCTGGGTGGATGACCAGTCCTTCGACCAGGGCGAGCGCGTCCTGCAGATCTTCGCCCGGGAGGACACCACCGCCATCGATCCGCTGCCGCCCCTGGCGCAGACGGTCCATTACGCCGTCAGCGTGGTGGATGACGGGGCGCTGACCGCCCCGAGCCCGCCGTGGTCGCTGCACGAGCCCAACGGCCCCATCCTGCCGTTCCTGCCCTGGGACGTGGCCGCGCATCCGGACCTGCCGCTGGTCTACGTGCTGGACCGCGCCTCGCCCACCTCGCACCTGGTGGCCATGAACCACGAGGATCTCACCGTGGTGGCCAGCCGCGACCTGGAGCACGGCGCCTGCCAGTACCTCGACGTGGGGGACGGCGGGCAGGGGGTGGAGGTCTACCTCTCCCGGGCCGACGACGGCATCAGCGTCCTCGACCCGCTCACCCTGGCCGAGCGGGCCCACGTGACCATGGGCTACGGGGCGGGCTCGGTGGCCATCGGCACCGACGGGACCGTCTTCGTCTCCCTGGGCACCAACGACTTCAGCGTCTCGCCCGTGCGGGCCTACGCGCGGGCAGGCTGGGATCTCCTGGCCGAGGGCGGCCACCACGACTGGGGCCGCCTCGAGCCCATCCCCGGCACCGGCGGCCTCCTGGAGGTGTCCATGGGCAGCTCGCCGTCGGCCCTGGCCCATCACGCCTGGGACGCGGCCGGTCAGACCCTGACCTGGACCTATCTCGACGTTCCCGACGGCGCCTGGATCGCGCACAAGGTCTTTCGCATCGACCCCACCGGGACCTACGCCGTGACCCATCACTGGGGCTCGGTCTTCGCCGCCGACGCCACGGGCGCCCACCTGGGCAACCTGCCGCGGGGGGCCAGCCAGTTCACCGACTACGCCTTCAGTCCGGACGGCGCCATCATCCACGCCGGCGTCAGCGACGCGCGCCACGCGCGGGCGTTCACGTTCCCGGACCTGGCGCCCACCACGGGCGTCTCGCTCCGGGGCATCCCGTGGAAGATGGTGCGGGTAGGCCACTGGCTGGTGGCGCTGAGCCGGCCCGAGCCCGGCGCCGAGCGGGTGGGGCTGGACGTGGTGCGGGTGGCGGGGCCCTGACCGCCGGCGCGGGCTCCCCCACCCACCAAGATGACAAGATCTTGAACGATATCACGAGAACGTGATACAATCCCGGCACCGGACGCCCCCGCACGCAGGATGGCTGGTGGGCGTCCAGACACTCCGGACCCATGACCTGCGAAGGGGGATCCCCATGAAGAAGGTTACCGTCCTGATGCTCGCCGTGCTGATCGCCACGGTGGCGTTCGCCGACGATCCCATGAAGGGCATCGACAACTCCGAGTACACCATCGAGGCCCCTGGCCGCATCGAGATCACCGGGGAGCTCACCGACAACTCGCCCACCTTCAATCGCTGGCGTCCCAACGACTATGGGGCCGTCAGCGTGGACTGCATGCTCCCCATGGAGTACAACTACACCACCGAGCCCCATTACGATCTCTACTGCCTGAACGTCACCGACGGCGAGGCCATCGAGGTCGTGGTCACCGAATCCAGCTTCGACACGGTGATCTATCTCTACTGCGACCCCTTCGACCCCATGAACTCCATGGACAATGCCGTGATCTTCGACGACGACGACGGCGAGGGCCTGCAGAGCGCGATCCAGCTCACCGACAACGTCACCCTGACGCCCGGCAACGACTACTGGCTGGTGGTCTGCGCCTACAGCACGCAGATCGGCACCTTCACCATCCAGACCAGCGACAACGTGGAGCTGTGTGGCGGCGTGCCCGTGCAGAGCTCCGACTGGAGCAGCATCAAGCAGCTGTTCGAGTAGCACCGCTGGCGCCCCCGGGAGGCCGAACCCTGAAGCCGGCCACCACGGAAGGAGGCCCGGAGCACGTGCTCCGGGCCTCGTCGCGTCGTGGCTGCACCGGGGGCCCCGGAATCGTCCCGGGAATCGTCCCCGGAGTGGCTCCGGGAGTCGCCCCGGGAATCGTTCCGGGAGTCGCCCGGGTGCCCAAAGGCGCCCGCAGGCCGGATCAGAATCCCAGACCCAGCCCCACGAAGGTCTCCCAGTCGGTCCGCTCGACGCCCTCGGGCGGCCGCGAGTTGTCCGTCACCGAGACACCCACCTTCAGGTCCACCGCTCCGGTCACGTCGATGGAGAAGGTGGCGGTGGCGGTGGTGCGGGCGGCGGCGAGGTCGCTGAACAGCGGCTGCCAGAAGCCGACCAGGTCCAGGCGGACGTCCTGCCGCAGCCTCCGCGCCACGTGCAGGAAGACGGAGAGCCGGCCGCGCGCGTGCGGGTCGCCGCCGTCCTGGATCTTCTCGATCTCCAGCATGGGCGTGGCGCCGAGACGGACGTGGCCGCGCTCGTCGTCGAAGAGGTCCCGACGCAGGCCGGCGCCCAGCAGCCAGCGCCGCGTCAGCCGCTGGAAGGGGTTGTGCTGGAGCTGGGCGAAGACCACCGACGCCCAGGCCTCGGAGAGGTCGTAGTTGTGGCGCACGTGCCCCACGGCCTCGCGGCCGATCTCCACGCCGCCGCTCTCCTCGTAGGAGAACGACCCCTGCACGCGCACCCGGCCGCGCTCGCCACGCCACTGGGTGCGGCCGCCCACCTCCAGGTCCAGGGTCTCGGTGTTGCCGCCCTCGGCGCTGAACAGGCCGTCGATGCCGCCGGTCCAGCCCCGGGCGCGGTCGTCGTAGCCCTCGAGGGTGTTGATGATGGTGCCGGCGCGCAGCCCCGCAGGGGAGATGGCCAGCAGCAGGGGCACCAGCGGGAGCAGGGCGGCCAGCACGGCCTGTCGCGGCGGGCGCAATCCAGTACGCCGCCGCTGCAACGAGCGGTTCGGGATCATCGCGAGGGTCCTTCCTCGGTGGTCGGCCGGGCGGTCCGTCAGGGCGAATCGCTGCCGATGGTATCGGCATCCTCGGGTTCGAGCAAGAGCTCACCGAGATCGCGCACCACCACGTCGGCGCCGTGGTAGCCCAGTTCCTCGAAGTTCGCCCCGCGGGCCACCCCGATCACCAGGCCGAAGCCGCCCTCGCGGGCGGCCTGGACGCCGGAGATGGCGTCCTCGATCACCACCGCGCGCCTGGGATCCACCTCCAGCCGCTCGGCCGCCGCGAGGTAGGTGTCCGGGGCCGGTTTGCCCGCCAGCTCGAGCTGAGCGGCCACGTTGCCGTCGATCTGCGCCTCGAACCCGCCCAGGCCCGCGGCGGCCAGGGTGGCCTCGCAGTTGGTGCTGGAGGTGACCACGGCGGTCTTCAGGCCGGCCGCGCGCACCTGCTCGAGCACCGTCCGGCTGCCCTCGTAGGCCTGGACGCCCTCGCTGCGCAGGACCTCGTTGACCATGGTGTTCTTGCGGTTGCCGATGCCGGCGACGGTCTCGGCGGCGGGAGGGTCGTGCTCCTCGCCCTCGGGCAGGTGGATGCCGCGGGAGAGAAGGAAGTCTCGCACGCCGTCCAGGCGCGGCTTGCCGTCCACGTAGAGAAGGTAGTCGGTGCTGATCTCGAAGGGGCGGAAGGGCTCGCCGCTGCGCTCGGCGCGCTCGGCGAGGTAGGCGTCGAAGGTGCGCTTCCAGGCCTGGGCGTGGACCTCGGCCGTGGCGGTGAGCACGCCGTCCATGTCGAAGAGCACGGCATCGAAGCGCTCCGGCGAGATCAGCTCGGCCAGGCTCACCTCCGGCCGGCGCATGCGGCGCTCGATGGTCACGGTGGCCGGCTCCGCGGTGGTCAGGTCCAGCGTCCGGCGCTGATGGCGGACCCGCAGCGGGTCGCCGGCCAGCAGCCGGTAGGTGGCGCGCTCGTGATTGAGGTCCACCTCCAGGATGCGGCCGCGCACCTCCAGGCGGAAGCGCATGCCCTGCCACTGCTCCGGCAGCCGCGGCGCGAAGGAGATGTCGCCGCCGTGGTCGCGCAGGCCGGCGAAGCCGTAGACCAGGGTCATCCAGGCGCCGCCGGTGGCGGCGATGTGCGCGCCGTCGGCCACGTTGCCGCCCAGGTCGGCCAGGTCCACGAGCACGGCGAAGCGGAAGTAGCGGTAGGCCTCGTCCTGGTAGCCGATCTCCGAGGCCAGGATGCTCTGCACGCAGGCCGAGAGCGAGGAGTCGCCGGCGGTGAGCGGATCGTAGAAGTCGAAGTTGCGGCGCTTCTGGTTGCGGGTGAACTCGTGGCCGAGCAGGAACATGGCCATGACCACGTCCGCCTGCTTGATCACCTGGTGGCGGTAGATGACCAGCGGGTGGTAGTGCAGCAGCAGGGGGTAGTGGTCGGGCGGCGTGTTCTCGAAGTCCCAGGGCTGCTTGTCCAGGAAGCTGTCGTCCTGCAGGTGGATGCCGCGCTGCTCGTCGTAGGGGACGTACATGGCCTCGGCGATGTCCAGCCAGCGGGCGGGCTCGTCGTCGCGCAGGCCGGTGCGGTCGACCACCAGGGCATAGTCCTCGGGGCTCTCCTCGCGCAGCCGCCGCAGCGTGGCCCCGGCGCAGCGCAGGTTCTCGCGGGCCCTGAGGTTGGTGAAGGTGTTGTTGTTGACCACGGTGTTGTACTCGTCCGGGCCGGTCACCGCGTGGATGCAGAACCGGCCACCCTGCTTCTCGCTGAAGAAGCCCAGGGTGCACCACAGGCGCGCGGTCTCCACCAGGATCTCCGCGCCGTACTCGTGCAGGAAGGTGCGGTCGCCGCTGACCTCGGTGTACTTGCGCAGGGCGTAGACGATGTCGGCGTTGATGTGGTACTGCGCGGTGCCGGCGGCGTAGTAGGCGGAGGCCTCCTCGCCGGTGATGGTGCGCCAGGGGAACAGCGCCCCCTCCTCGCCCACCTCGGTGGCACGCTTGCGGGCCTGGTCGAGCATGCCGTGGCGGAAGCGCAGCAGGTTGCGTGCGATGCGCGGCGCGGTGTAGATCAAGA
>JAASSM010000163.1 GCA_021767885.1 bacterium
TAGCCGTCGGCGTCCTTGACGAACACCACGTCCTTCATCTTGCCCTGGTCGGCGCGCTTGACGAAGGTGGCGTCGTTGGCGTCGAACCACGCCTCGGCGGCGTCGAGATCCGGCACGCTGAAGCAGATGTGGCCGAAGCCCTGGGGTTCGGCATTGCCGTCGTGGTAGGCGAAGCCGGTCTGCTCCTCGGTGCCCCAGTTGTGGGTCAGTTCCAGCAGCCCCTTCTGGCTGAAGGTCCAGACGGTGCGCTGGCCGGCGTCCTCCGGTACGTCATCGCCCTGCTCCAGCCGGGCCAGGAAGTAGAGCGAGAACTGCATCTCCTCGAAGTCGAGGCGGCGCACCACCGACATGCCGAACACCCGCGAGTAGAAGGCCAGGGCCTTCTCGGGATCCTTGACCCGCAGCATGGTGTGGTTGAGGCGGAAGCCCTGGGACTCGGCGGTGGGGGCCTCTACGCCGGGATGCTGCTCACCTTGGAAGCTCATGGTGACTCCTTGTGATGCGTGGATGTACGCTCGGATATGGGGATGATGGTGGCACTTTTCCAGGAGCTTCCCGCGGCCTTTCCCCCATGGCTTCCCCACCAGTGGCGGCCAGCGCTAATGTAGGGGGATATCCACTGCAAGGAGCGATTCGCATGCCGGTTCGTGATCTCTGGCGGGTGTGGCTGCTGATGGTCGCCCTCACCCTGCTCGCCGGCTGTGCCGGCAAGGAGCTGGCGGTGGAGGACCCGCCACCCCACGAGGGCCTAACCATCGACCGCGTGCTGATCCTGGCTGCCGCCGAGCGCGCCCTGGGCACGCCCTACCGCTTCGGTGGCAACACGCCCTCGGGTGTCGACTGCTCGGGGCTGGTGCAACTGGCCTACCAGGCCGCCGGTATCCCCGTGCCGCGCACCGCCGATGACCAGTTCCGGGCCCTGCCGGAAGTGGATCGCGCCCGCCCCGGCGACCTGCTGTTCTTCGATACCAGCGGGGGTGGCAAGGCCAGCCACGTGGGTATCTACCGCGGCGACGGGCAGATGATCCACGCCCCCGGCCGTGGCCGCCGGGTAGAGACCTCGCCGGTGGAGATCGCCTACTGGCAGGAGCGCTTCCTGGGCGCCGCCGCCCCGGCCCCCTGACGCCCGAGGTAGCGCACAGCATTCCGGGCCAGGGCTTAAGCCTGCGTTAAGTTGTCGGGACCAGAGTATCGGTGAAACGTCATGGAGACGACCCGATGCCTGAACCGAGACGACTGCCCTGCCTGCCAGCCGCGACCACCCCCTCGCCGCTGCAGTGGCGCGAGGCGCGCCACTGGACCCGGCGCCGCCGCCTGGAGCACCTGATCCGTCGCCGCTTCGCCGAGGAGCATGGCGCCTCCATCACCCAGCTGCTGCCGCGCCTCTTCGGCCTGTGGCTGGGTGAGCGGGCCGAGGCCGCGGTGGGGGTGCGCTCGGCGGCGAGCGGCCCGCTGTTCCAGGAGCGCTACCTGGACGTTTGCGCCGAGCGCCTGCTGGCCGAACGCTTCGCCCGCCCCGTGGCCCGCCACCAGGTCGCCGAGATCGGCAACCTGGCCAGCCGCCGTCCCGGCCTGCAGCGTCCGCTCTTCCTGCATCTGGTGGACCAGCTCGGCCGCGAGGGCATCGGCTGGCTGCTGTTCACCGCCACCCCCGAGGTGGCCAACGGCATTCGTCGCCTGGGCCTTACCCTGGAGCCGGTGATGGTCGCCGACCCGGCACGCCTCGGCGCCGAGCAAGCCAGCTGGGGCCGCTACTATGAGCGCCGCCCCTGGGTCATGGCCGGCGACCTGCGCCGCGCCCATCGTGAACTGGGAGAACGCGGCCTGCTGCCCTCGAGCCTGCCCCGTCCGGCGGAGGTGGCCCATGCGCACCTCGCCTGAGGCCTTCCTCGCGCAGCTGACCCACCACGCCGAGGAGCGCCCGACCCGTATCGCCCTGGAGCAGGGGCAGCGGCGGGTCTCCTTCGCCGAACTGCCGGGCGAGATCGAGGCACGCCGGCAGCGGCTGGCCGACGCCGGCGCCGCGCGGGTCGCCCTGGCCCTGGACAACGGCATCGACTGGGCGCTGTGGGACCTGGCGCTGCTGCAGGATAGCCGCGTGGCGGTGCCGGTGCCCGCCTTCTTCAGCGCTGCCCAGCACCACCACCTGGTGGAGACTGCCGGGCTCGACGCCTGGATCGGCCCCGGCGGCGAGGCCCAGAGCTTCGCCGCCACGCGGGACCCGGCCCTCGCCACCCGACGCGTCGCCTCGCCACCGGAGCTGCATCCCGGCACCACCCGCATCACCTTCACCTCCGGCACCAGCGGCACTCCCAAGGGAGTCTGCCTGGATGCCGCCGCGCCGCTGACGGTGGCCGAGAGTATCGCCGCGGTGGTCGAACCACTGGGCATCGAGCGGCACCTGGCGATGCTGCCGCTCGCCACCCTGCTGGAGAACATCGGCGGCCTCTATGTGCCGCTGTGGCTGGGCGCCACCGTTTGCCTGCCCGGGGTCGCCGAGCTGGGCTGGAGCGGCGCCAGCGGCTTCGACCCGCACCGAGCACTGGCCACCCTCGACGCCTGCCGTCCCCACAGCCTGATCCTGGTACCCCAGCTGCTGCAGGCGCTGGTGGTGGTACGCCCGAACGCCCCAGAGAGCCTGCGCTTCGCGGCGGTGGGTGGCGCCAGGGTCGCCGATACCCTGCTAGCGCGTGCCCGGCACGGCGGCTGGCCGGTCTTCGAGGGCTACGGCCTCTCGGAATGCACCTCCGTGGTCTGCCTCAACCGTCCCGGCGAGTCCGCTCGAGGCGTGGGCCGGCCGCTGCCCCATGCCAAGGTGCGGCTGGCCGACGACGGCGAGGTGCAGGTCCAGGGGGCCAACATGCTCGGCTATCTCGGTGAGCCGACGTCCACCTCGGCCTGGCACGCCACCGGTGACCTGGGTCACTGGGAGGGCGACGCCCTGGTGCTGGAAGGACGACGTCGCGAGGTCTTCATCACCACCTATGGTCGCAACGTCGACCCCCAGTGGGTAGAGGGCGAGCTCTGCGCCCGCCCCGCCATTGCCCAGGCCCTGGTGCACGGCGAGGAGCTGCCCGCCAACCGCGCGCTGCTGGTGCCTGCCTCGGCGGAGGTAGACGACACCCAGCTTGCTGCCGCGGTGGCCGAGGCCAACGCCGGACTGCCCGACTACGCCCGGATCCACGAATGGCGCCGCAGCGCCCCCTTCACCCCCGATAACCACCAGCTGACGGCCAACGGCCGCCTGCGCCGCGACGCCATCCTCGCCGCCCATGGCGGCTGGCTGTGTGCCGCACCCACTCGACCCGAGCCGCACCTTTCACAGGCGCCACAAGGACTGACCCCATGACCCCCTACCAGCAACTGCAGCACGCCACCCGTGAAGAGCGCGACTGGCTGCTCTCCACTCCGCTGCTGACCCGCGCCCTGGCCGGCCGGGTGAGCCGTGACGAATACCTCGCCTTCCTCGGCCAGGCCTACCACCACGTGCGCTTCACGGTGCCGCTGATGATGGCCTGTGGGGCCCGCCTGCCGGAGCGTCTGGAGTGGCTGCGTGGCGCCCTGGTGGAGTACATCGAGGAGGAGCACGGCCACGAGCGCTGGATCCTCGACGACATCCGCGCCGCCGGCGGCGACGCCGAGGCGGCCGTGGCACGCCCGGCGGACCCCGCCACCCGGCTGATGGTGGCCGCGGTGCGCGACACCATCGAGCACGGCAACCCGGTGGGCTTCTTCGGCATGGTGCAGGTGCTGGAGGGCACCAGCACGGCGCTGGCCACCCAGGCCGCCGAGCGGCTGCAGGCGAGCCTGGCGCTGCCCGACGACGCCGTGCGCTACCTGACCTCCCACGGCAGCCTGGACATCGGCCACCTGGCCTTCTTCGAGGGGCTGGTGAACCGCCTGGAGGCCGACGACCTGGCGGCGGTGATCGACACCGCGCGGCTGGTCTATCGCCTCTACGGCGCCATGTTCCGCGGCGTCGAGGCGCGCTGTGCCGGCGGCAGCGCCGCCCGGGAGCTCTCCGATGCGCTGGCCTGATCGCCTCGCCCGTCGTTCGGGGCTGCCGGAAGGCGGCTGGCCCGCCCAGCGGGTGCTGATCACCGGGGCCAGCGGCGGCATCGGCCAGGCGCTGGTGGACGAGCTGGCCGCCGCCGGGGCCCGGCTCACGATCACCGGCCGCCGGGCGGAAGCACTCGCGGCCATCGCGGACCGCCATCCCGACCGGGTCACCGCGCTGGCCGCCGACCTGACCCGCGCCGAGGAGCGCGCCCGGCTGGTAGCTGCCGCAGAGCAGGCGGGCATCACCATGCTGATCAACGCCGCCGGCGTGAACCGGGTGGCGCTGTTCACCGAGGGCTCCGATGCCGAGATCGAGCGACTCATCGCCCTCAACCTCACCGCCACCCTGCAGCTGACCCGCGCCCTGCTGCCCCGGCTGATGGCGGCGCGCCAGGGCTGGATCATCACCCTGGGCTCCACCTTCGGCACCCTCGGCTATCCCGGCCAGGTCGGCTACTGCGCCACCAAGTTCGCGCTGCGCGGCTTCAGCCAGGCGCTGCGCCGGGAGCTCGCCGACACCCGGGTGCGGGTGCTGCACGTCTCCCCCCGGGCCACCCGCACCGCCATGAACGCCCCCGAGGTGGAGGCCATGAACGAAGCCCTGGGCAACGCCATGGACACTCCCGAACGGGTCGCCCAGGCGGTGCGTCGCGCCGTCGAGCGCGGCCGCCAGGAGGCCCAGCTGGGCGGGCCCGAGCGCCTCTTCGTGCGCCTCAACGCCCTGCTGCCCGGCGTGGTCGACCGCGCCCTGGCCCGCCAGCTCCCCGTCATCCGCCGTTTCCTCGAACCCCCGGAGACCACGCCATGAACGCGCCTCGACTCGTTCGTCCCGCCCTTCCCCGACGGCTGGCCACCCTGCTGCTCGCCGGCCTCGGTGGCCTGTTCACCCTCACCGCCCTGGCCGCGGACGCTGGCGCCAGTTCCGACCAGGCCCTGGCTCGGCTGCAGGCACGCTGGGCCGAGATCCGCTACGAGCTGCCCGACGACCGGCAGGCCAAGGCCCTGGCCGAGCTGGGCGACGAGGCGGAGCGCCTGCTGGCCGAGCGGCCAGAGTCCGCCGAGCGGCTGATCTGGGCCGGCATCGTGCGCGCAAGCCAGTCCGGTGCCGAGGGCGGGCTGGGGGCGCTGGGCCTGGTCAAGCAGGCGCGCGGCTACCTGGAGGCCGCCCTGGCGCAGGATCCCATGGCGCTGAACGGCTCGGCCTACACCAGCCTGGGGGCGCTCTACTACCAGGTGCCGGGCTGGCCGCTCGGCTTCGGCGACGACGACAAGGCCGAGTGGCACCTCAAGCGGGCACTGGCCATCGACCCGGACGGGCTCGACAGCCTCTACTTCTGGGGCGACTATCTGCACCAGCAGGGCCGCGACGCCGAGGCGCGCCGGGCCCTGGAGAAGGCCCTGCA
>JAASSM010000164.1 GCA_021767885.1 bacterium
ATGCTGGTGGGGCTGACCGAGCGGCCGCTCGGAGAGGAGGAGATCCTCGCGCGGAGGTTGTTCGTGACGCAGATCCCGCTGCCACCGTTGTGGGAGGACTACTACTGGCGGCGGGTGAAGACGCGGACCTTGCGAGTGAACCCGGAGCATGCGCTGAAGTACGCGTTCTAGTGATGAGTGAAAGACCAGGCAGGCGGTGAGATCGCACTGGTGAAAAGGCATCAACATTCTTCGGGGCACAACGAAGTTTTTGCCGAAATCGTGGAATGATCCTTGACAGCGTTTTTCTACTCTACAGATAATGCACGTGCTTCAGCTGGACTCCTTCGAGTCCCTGCAAGCAGCGAGAGTCCGCCCGTCGCCCGAGGGTGCAGGGCCGGAGCGGAGCAAGGATCAACCCGACAAGCGAGGTCCAAGGATGGAGGAGAGAACCCTGCTCGCGGCGGCTGCTGGCAAGACTGTCGCCAAGAAGACCACGAAGAAGGCCACGAAGAAGAAGGCCACCAAGAAGGCGACCAAGAAGAAGGCCACGAAGAAGAAGGCCGCCAAGAAGACCACGAAGAAGGCCACGAAGAAGGCCGCCAAGAAGACCACGAAGAAGGCGGCCAAGAAGGCCACGAAGAAGGCCGCGAAGAAGACCACGAAGAAGGCCGCCAAGAAGACCACGAAGAAGGCGGCCAAGAAGGCCACGAAGAAGGCTGCCAAGAAGACCACGAAGAAGGCGGCCAAGAAGGCGACCAAGAAGACCGCGAAGAAGGCGGCCAAGAAGACCACGAAGAAGGCCGCGAAGAAGACGGCGAAGAAGACCGCTCGCAAGGCGCCCGTGCGCAAGACGGCGAAGAAGGTCTGAGACGCCCAGACCTGGCGCGGGCTTCGGCCGTCGGCGTCAGGGCGCGGGAGCGCACCCGGATGCGGGGCGCGACCGGTCGCCAGCAAAAAGCCGCCCGGGTTTCGACCCGGGCGGCTTTTCCTTCGAGCGGCGGTGGGCTCGAGCCGGTGGCCTTGCCGGCAGGGGGACGCTAGCGGCTGGCGGCCTCGGCCATCTCCGCCTCGTGCAGGGCGCGGATGTCTCCGGGGACCACGTCGAGGAAGAACGAGATGCCCGCGGTGATGTCGGTGAAGGAGACGGTCTCGGTGTAGTGGAGCTCGTCGCGCGACATGGCGAAGGTCGTCAGGTTGAACTGGACGAAGGCCGAGGTGTCGGCGAAGAGCGCGTGCTCGAGCCCGAAGGTGCCGGTGAGGTAGAGTCCGCTGACGTCCTCGAGGTTGCTGAAGCGGTTGATCACGCCGCCGAAACCGAAGCCCATGTACGGGTGGATCCCGAGCAGCTCGAAGCGGTCGAAGTCGTAGATCATCTCCAGGCCACCGCGGAAGATCTGCACGCTGTCGTCCCGGTCGATCTCCTCGCGGACGAAGTTGTCGGGCTCCTCGGTGTTGACCATGGTCAGGACGGCCTCGGTGGCGCTGTAGGACAGCGACAGGTCGAGGTGGAAGTTGTCGGTGAGGTAGGAGCCCACGCGGACGCCGAAGGTGTAGCCGTCCTCGAGCTTCTTGATGGGGCCGTCGTAGATCTCGTAGTTGAGCTCGTCGGTCTCCCAGAACGAGCCGTCGTAACCCATCACCAGGTCGGCGCCCTCGGTGAGATAGGTGCGGTCGCCCTTGACCGGCAGGTTGAGATACTCGTCGCCACCGAACTGCCCACCGAAGATCCGCACGGTGTAGGCCTTGATCTTGTAATCGTCCCAGGTGAGCTCGGGCTCGGCGGCGGTGTCGTCGGCCTCGAGGGGATCGTCGGCGGCCGCATCCTGCGCCACGGCGGTCCCGGCCGCGAGGCCCAGGACGAGGCAGCAGAGAAGGGCGAGGAAGAACCTGGAATTCATGCAGGGCACCTCGGCACGGAGAGAGGATTCCGGTGGGGGCCGGCGACGGCGCTCGGCGCCAGCCCGCCGGGGCGGCCGTGACCGCTCCGGTGGTCCGTCGGGCGACACCTAACGGTAATGTCTGCCCGAGGGGGTGTCCAGCCGGATTTGGCGCGCTAATCGGTTGGCATGAATGTAGGAAACGGGCCGGTGCGGGACAAGGCAGGTCGCGGCCGAGGAGGCCCGCAGTACGCCGGGCGGCCGTATTGACACGCCACGGGGCGCACACTACTATTCTCGCTCGCCACGAACCGAATCCCTCGCGCCGCCGCCGGGCGATCCTGACCGGGCGGCGGCGTGATGCACGCGCCGGTCGCCAGGCGGTGGCGACCTCTGATCCGGCCCGCATCTCGTACCGACCCGGGAGGACGATCCTTGAAGAGCTATCCCATCGACAAGATCCGGAACATCGCCCTGATCGCGCCGCACGGGGTGGGCAAGACCGCGCTGGCGGACGCCATGCTGCACGTCACCGGGAAGGTCGGTCGCCGGGGCAACGTCGACGACGGGAGTTCCGTCTTCGATTACCTCGACGAGGAGATCGAGAAGAAGCAGACCATCTCCGCCACGCTGGCGTGGACCGAGGTGGACGGCCACAAGCTCAACCTCATCGACACCCCGGGCGTGGAGGACTTCCGCGGCGACGTGTACGCCAGCCTGCCGGTGATCGAGGGCGCGTACTTCCTGGTCAAGGCCGACGGCGGCTACGAGGTGGCTTCCGACGCCGTGTGGCGCACCCTGCGCCAGCACGAGATCCCGTCGCTCATCGTGGTCAACCGCATGAACAAGGAGCACGCGGACTGGGAAGGGACGCTCGAGACCCTGCGCGAGAACGTGGGTGTCAACGCCGTGCCCATCCACCTGCCCATCGGTGAGAAGGAGGGCTTCCGGGGCGTGGTGGACCTGCTGACCATGAAGGCGCACGTGGTCGAGAACGGCGAGCTGACCATCCAGGAGATTCCCGCCGACCTCGCCGACGCCGCGCAGGCGGGCCGCGAGGCGCTCATGGATCCGGCCGCCGAGGCGGTCGAGGAGCTCACCGAGAAGTACCTCGAGGAGATGACCCTCACCGACGAGGAGCTGATCCGGGGCTTGAAGGCCGGCGTGGCCCAGGGCACGGTCTACCCCGTGCTCGCCACCGCGGCGGACAGCGAGGTGGGCGTCCTGGCGACGCTCAAGGCGGCCGTGGGCCTGATCCCCAGCCCGGCCGTGCGCACCGAGATCGAGGGCCTCGATCCCCGCACCGGCGAGGAGAAGTCCATCGCCTGCAGCCCGGACGGCGAGCCGCTGGTGTTCGCCTTCAAGAAGCAGTACGAGGCGCAGGGTGGGGACATCGTCTGGCTGCGCGTCTTCAGCGGACAGGTCAAGAGTGGCGACAACCTGACCACCGGCGCCAGCAGCGAGGGCGAGCGCCTCGGCCAGATGTCCGCCGCCGTGGGCCGGCAGAAGGACAAGGTGGACGTGGCCGTGGCCGGAGACATCGTCCAGGCCGCCAAGCTCAAGGTCACCGCCACCGGGATCACGCTGACCAGCAAGGGCACGTTCAAGCTCAAGCCGCTGCCGTTCCCGGTGCCCACCAACGCCGAGGCCATCCGACCGGTCACGCAGGGCGACGAGGACAAGATGGCGGCCGGCCTGTCGCGGATCCACGAGGAGGACCTCACCTTCGAGATCAAGCATCAGCCGGAGCTGTCGCAGACCCTGCTGATCACCCAGGGCGACATGCACACCGCGCACATCCTGGACAAGCTGAAGAAGATCAACGGCGTGGAGGTGGAGCGTTCGCGCCCGCGCGTGGCCTTCAAGGAGACGGTCAAGGGCAAGACCGAGGTCCAGGGTCGGCACAAGAAGCAGACCGGTGGCCGCGGCCAGTTCGGTGACGTCCACCTGCGCATCGAGGCCAACGAGCGGGGGGCGGGCTTCGAGTTCCTCGACGAGATCGTCGGCGGCGTGGTGCCCGGAAAGTTCATCCCGGCCGTGGAGAAGGGCTGTCGCGAGACCCTGGCCGACGGTCTGATCGCCGGCTACGAGATGGTGGACGTGAAGGTGGCGCTGTTCTTCGGCAGCTACCACAACGTGGACTCGAGCGAGGCCGCGTTCAAGTCGGCCTCACGCATCGCGCTGCAGAAGGCGGTGGAGGAGAAGGCCGGCGAACTGCGGCCCGTGATCCTCGAGCCCATCATGAACGTCAAGATCACCGTCCCCAAGGACTACATGGGCGACGTCATGGGCGACATCTCCACCCGCCGCGGGGCCATCCAGGGATCCGAGGCGGACGGTGGTTTCCAGATCGTCTCCGCCCAGGTCCCGCAGGACGAGCTCTACCAGTACGCCATCGCGCTGCGTGCCATGAGCCAGGGCACCGGCCAGTTCAGCATGGAGTTCTCTCACTACGCCGAGGTACCCGGCGACGTCCAGAAGCGGCTGATCGAGGAGTACCAGGCCAGCCGCCAGAAGAGCGACTAGGAGGACCGCCGTGGCCGGCCATTCCAAGTGGGCGAACATCAAGCACCGCAAGGCGGCCCAGGACGCCAAGCGGGCCAAGGTCTGGACGCGTCTGATCCGCGAGGTCACCATCGCCGCCCGCGAGGGCGGCGGCGACCCGGAGGCCAACCCGCGTCTGCGGGCCGCGGTGACCACCGCGCGCGCCAGCAACATGCCCAACGACACCGTCGAGAAGGCCATCAAGCGCGGCACCGGTGAGCTCGAGGGCGTCACCTACGAGGAGATCAACTACGAGGGCTACGGCCCCGCCGGGGTCGCGATCCTCGTGGAGACCCAGACGGACAACAAGAACCGCACCGCCGCCGAGGTGCGGCACGTGTTCACCAAGTACGGCGGCAAGCTGGGCTCCACCGGCTGCGTCTCCTACCTCTTCACCCGCAAGGGGATGATCGTGGTCGCGGCCGACGAGGACGAGGCGGCGGTGGATCCCGAGCAGGTGATGGAGGTGGCCATCGAGAACGGGGCCGAGGACGTGGAGGAGTCCGACGGCACCGTGGTGGTGACCACCGCCATGGAGGATCTGCACGCGGTCTCCACCGCGTTGCAGGCCGCTGGCTTGCCAGTCCGCGACGCCGAGCTGGTCATGGAGGCCAGCACCGAGGTGACCATCGAGGACGAGAAGGAGGCGGCCGCGGTCCTGCGGCTGGTCAACTACCTCGATGACCTGGACGACGTCTCCAAGGTGTCGGCCAACTTCGACATCGACGCCGAGCTGCTCGCCAGGCTAGACTCCTGAGCAGCGGATCGGGGACCGGACGGTGGCCATCGCCATCCGGTCCCCCGCTTCCCCCCGGCTCACCGCACCCACCAGCCCGTCGCGCCGGAAGGACCATGACCACGGCCACGCGAATTCTCGGCATCGATCCCGGTTCCCATGCCACCGGCTGGGCGGTGATCGCCGTGCAACCGGCGATCCGGCGCGTCGCTTCCGGCGTCATCCGCCCCGGGCGGGAGCTGCCGTTGCCGGAGCGCCTGCTGGCCATCGACCGCGCCCTCGCCGCGGTGATCGCCGAGCACGCGCCGGA
>JAASSM010000165.1 GCA_021767885.1 bacterium
ACCATGGCGGCGTCATGGAGCACTGCATGCCCTACGAGGGCAGCGAAGACGTCCCGTGCACCCAGGACGATTATCTCAAGTTCACCACCATGGACACGTGGCACTCCATCGCCAACGACGTCCAGCAGATCAAGACCGCGATCTACAACGACGGCCCGGTCTGCACCGCGGTGGACGCCAACGATGCCTGGGACAACTACGGCGGCGGCGTCATCGACGCCCAGGGCTACGGGACCAACCACCTGGTGCTGATCGTGGGCTGGGACGACCGCATGGGCACCGACGGGGCCTGGATCGTCAAGAATTCCTGGGGCGCGAGCTGGGGCGAGGCGGGATACTGCTACGTGGCCTATGGCGCCACCAGCATCGGCGTCGGCGTCACCTCCCTGAGCTACACGCCGCCGCCGGTGGACGTGAACGTGGCCGCGCCGCCGGCCGACGTCCAGGTCTTCGGCGACGCGCCCCTGACCATCACCTGGAGCACCTCCGGCGAGCCCGTCGAGGCGGTGGACCTCCACTACGGCACCGTGGGCAACTGCCCCTCCGAGCCCATCGCCCTCGGCGTGCCCAACACCGGCAGCTACGAGTGGCTGGTGCCCAACGTGACCACCGACCGCGCCATCGTCCTGGTGATCCCCAGCGACGGCACCGAGGCGGGGTTCGGCTTCAACGACGGCGAGTTCTCCATCCTCGGTCATCAGACGCGGTACGTCTCGCCCGCCGGGGCGGACATCCCGCCCTACGATGCCCCGGAGCGGGCGGCGCGGTCCATCGTCGACGCCGTCCTCGCCGGCGCCGGCCGCGACACCATCATGATCGCCGCCGGCGACTACCTCGAGAGCTCCATCACCGTCAACTCGCCGGCCCATCTCATCGGCGGCTGGAGCCAGGACTTCGCCACCCACGATCCCGACGTGCACGTCACGCGGGTGCGCGGCGTCTACGGCACGCTGCGCTTCAGCTCGGCGGCCGGCGACTACTGCGGCGTCCGCGGCATCACCTTCCACGACTGCCAGGCGGCGGTGAGCACCACGCCGGTCAACGGGCGCCACGGGGCGGCCATCCTGGCCCTGAACGCCTCGCCCGTCATCGAGGACTGCGTGTTCATCGGCAACCGCGCCGATCCCGGCACGGCCACCGGCTGGGGGGGCGCGATCATGGCCCACGGCGGGTCGCCGGTGATCCGCGACTGCCAGTTCGTCGGCAACATCGGCAGCCGCGGCGGCGCGCTCGCGCTGTCGTCCTCGGCCGGCGCCCTGGTGGAGGACTGCACGTTCCTGGCCAACAGCACCAGCGACAGCACCGCCGGCTACGCCGGTGGCGCCATCTACGTGTCCGGCGGCGAGGTCACGCTGCGTCGGGGCGAACTGCGGTCCGGCGGATCCGGCCGCGGTGGCGGCCTGGCGGTCACCGCCGGCGCCGCGGTGCTGGCCGCGGACCTGACCCTCGCCGGGAACCGCGCCCTGTCCACCGGCGCGGGCGTCCACGTCGATCAGGGCGCCGCCCTGACGCTGATCCGCGGCGAGGTCGTGGGCAACACCCTGCACACGGGCAACGGCGCGGGCGTGGCGGCCAGCGAGGCCGCGCTCACCCTGGCGGGCGTGCAGCTGCGCGGCAACACGGCCCCCGGACTCGGTGGCGGCATCTATGCGCAGGGCCTCACCGGCGGCGCCCTGGAGAACTGCCTGCTCCACGGCAACGCGGGCCAGACCGGCGGCGGCGCCTTCGTGGCGGCCGTCGGCCCCTACCAGGTGCGCAACAACGTGGTGGTGGCCAGCGTCGGTGGGGGGCTGTTCGCCGGGGGACCGGAACTGGTGAGCGACTACAACCTGGCCCACGAGAACGCCGGCGGCGATTTCCAGTCCGCGCCCGGACCGCACGACCGGGTGGCGGCCCCGGCGTTCGCCGACGCCGCGGCGGGCGACTTCGCGCCCGGCCTGCACTCGCCGCTCATCGACAGCGGCGACCCGGCCGCCGGCGAGGACTGGGATGGCGGGGCCATCGACCGCGGGCCCCACGGGGGGGCGCACGCCCTGCCCAGCGGTCCGGGACGCGTGACCGGCCTGGTGGGCTCGCAGCAGGACGGCCAGGTGAGCCTGAGCTGGGAAGCCCGCGCCGGGGCGGTCACCTACGCGGTCTACCGGGACACCGCGGCGGTGTTCGTGCCCGGCCTGACCAACCTCTGCGCCCTGGTGGACGCGCCGGCGACCACCTGCCAGGACGCCCCGCCCGCCGGTGGCGACTGGTACTACCTCGTCGGAGCGGTGGCGGCCGACGGCCGCGCCGGAGGTTTCTCGGCCCGGTACGAGACCGGCGGCACCAGCGTGCCGGTGGAGGATCCGGGCCTGCCGCGGGCCCTGGCCATCGGCAGCCTGGCTCCCAATCCGTTCAACCCGCGCACCGTGGTCCGCTTCGCCGTGCCGCAGGCCGGGCCGGTGCGCCTGCAGGTCTACGATCTGCGCGGGCGGCTGGTGCGCACCCTGCACGAGGGCCGTCTGGAGGCGGGCAGCCACACGGCCACCTGGGACGGTACCGACGCGCGGGGGCGCCTGGCGGCGGCGGGGGTCTACTGCGTGCGACTGGACGACGGCCAGCGGGCGGTGACGGTGAAGGCCGTGCTGGCCAAGTAGAAGCGCGGCAGCAGCCTGCGAAACCCTACCCGGGGCGTCGTATATTGCGGCGCCCCTTTTACTTGTGTCGCTCGGGGCCGCTACCTACCTTTGCGCGGACAGAAAGCCTCCGCTACCGCACGACGCTCTCCTGATGCGCCGAAACTCCACAAGGAAGGTGACTGATGGCTGCTGAGATGGTCGAGATCCGCTGGCATGCACGCGGCGGCCAGGGCGCCAAGACCGCGGCCATGTTCGTGGCCCAGGCCGTGCTCGTGAAGGGCAAGTATGGCCAGGGATTCCCCGAGTACGGCCCCGAGCGGCGCGGCGCTCCCATGCGCGGCTTCACCCGCATCGCCGATGCGCCCATCCGCCGGCACTGCGGCATCGAGAACCCCGGGATCGTGATCGTGCTCGACCCCACCCTGCTCGACTCCCCGGCGGCCGGCGTCACCGCGGGCACCGACAAGAACACGGTGTTCCTGGTCAACACCACGCTCTCGCCGGCGGAGATCAAGAAGAAGCTGAACGTGCCGGGAGCCCAGGTCTACACCGTGGATGCCACCAAGATCGCCCTCGAGGCGTTCGGCAAGCCCATTCCGAACATGCCCATGACCGGTGCGCTGCTCGCGGCCCGGCCCATCCTGGAACTGGATGAGCTGAAGGCGGCCATGCAGGAGAAGTTCAGCCAGAAGTTCTCCCAGGCCGTGGTCGACGGGAACCTGCGCGCGGTCGAGACCGCATACAACGAGGTGGTGTGCGAATGAGTTTCAAGCCTACCAAGGACCTCGCCGAGGCCGGGATCATCACCGAGGCCGGCAACGCCGCGGACTTCAAGACCGGCGACTGGCGCACCTACGTGCCGGAGTTCTACTCGGAGAACTGCATCCAGTGCATGTTCTGCTGGGTCTACTGTCCCGACGCCGCCATCGAGGTGGACCTCAGTGGCGAGAAGCCGCAGGTGGTCGGGATCGATCTGGATCACTGCAAGGGCTGTGGCATCTGTGCCCACGAGTGCCCGCCCGCCAAGAAGGGCAAGGCCGCCCTGGTCATGGTCCGCGAAGAGAAGTAAGGAGGCGAGGACGATGAGCAAGATCGCACCGCAGGAGCTCACTGCGCTGAGCGGGAACGAGGCCGTCGCCTACGCCTTCCGGCAGACGCGGCCCCACGTGGCCTCGGCCTTCCCCATCACGCCGCAGACCGAGATGATGCACAAGTACGCCGAGTTCGTGGCCAACGGCGAGGTGGACACCGAGATGATCCTCGTCGAGAGCGAGCACTCGGCCATGTCCGCCGCCGTGGGGTCGGCCGCCGCCGGCGCCCGCACGATCACCGCCACCAGCTCGGCCGGGTTCGCGCTGATGTGGGAGATCGTCTACATCGCCGCCTCGCTGCGGCTGCCCATCCAGATGGCGCTGGTCAACCGGGCGCTGTCGGGCAACATCAACATCCACTGCGACCACAGCGACTCGATGGGCGGCCGCGACGCCGGCTGGATCCATCACTTCTGCGAGAACGCGCAGGAGGCCTACGACAGCTCCCTGATCAACTTCCGCATCGGCGAGCACATGGACGTCCGCCTGCCGGCGATGGTGAACTACGACGGCTTCATCATCTCCCACAAGGAAGACGCCCTGCACATGCTGAGCGACGACGCGGCGTACGACTTCGTCGGTCCGTACAAGCACAAGTACACGCTGCTCGATCCGGCCAGCCCCATCACCGTGGGTCCGCTGGACCTGACCGACTACTACTTCGAGCACAAGTTCAGCCAGCTCGAGGCCTACCCGCGCATCTTCGACGTGGCGCAGGAGGTCTTCGACGAGTACGCCGACCTCACCGGCCGCCGCTATGGCCTCTGGGAGAACTACAAGCTGGACGACGCCGAGCTGGTCATGGTGATCCTGGGCTCCAGCGCCGGCACCGCCAAGGACGTCGTCGACGAGTACCGCGAGAAGGGCGTCAAGGTGGGGCTGCTCAAGCTGCGCATGTTCCGGCCGTTCCCGGCGGAGATGCTGCGGCCGGTCCTGGAGGGCCGCAAGGCCGTGGCCGTGCTCGATCGCTCGGCCAGCTTCGGCGGCTGGGGCGGTCCGGTGTTCAACGAGATCCGCAGCGCGCTCTACGGCTCCAGCAGCCCCTCGCCGGTGCACAACTGGATCTACGGCCTGGGCGGCCGCGACTTCGAGCTCAAGCACGCGGCCGAGGTCATCGACGCGATGCAGAAGATCGCCGCCGGCAAGACGGTCGACACCCTCAACCTGCTCGGCTGCCGGGCGTAGCGAAGGAGGACGACATGGCCACGAGCCTCAAGGACCTCGTCCAGAACGAAGACCTCCTCGTCGGAGGGCACCGGGCGTGCGCCGGCTGCATGGGCTCCACCATCCTGCGCCAGATCATGCTCACCGCCGGCCAGAACACCGTGGTCGGCGGCGCCACCGGCTGCATGGAGGTGGTGACCACCATCTTCCCGTACACGGCCTGGAAGACCTCGTTCATCCACAGCGCGTTCGAGAACTCCGCCGCCACCATCAGTGGCGTGGAGACCGCCTACCGCGCGCTGAAGAAGCGCGGCGATCTCACCGACGCCGCGGCCGGGGCCGACCGCATGAACTTCATCGCCTTCGGCGGTGACGGCGGCACCTACGACATCGGCCTGCAGTCGCTGTCGGGCGCCTTCGAGCGCGGCCACCGCATGGTGTACGTCTGCTACGACAACAACGCCTACATGAACACCGGCATCCAGCGGTCCAGCGCCACCCCGTTCGGCGCCCACACCTCCACCGCGCCCGCGGGCAAGGTGA
>JAASSM010000166.1 GCA_021767885.1 bacterium
CACAGCAGGGCGATCCACTCCTTGAGGGCCTGATCGGCCTCGTGCTGCTGCAGGTCCACCGAGAAGTCCACCTGCTCGCCCGCCACCAGGCAGCACGTCAGGTAGCCCATGGCGGCGGCGGGCAGCGTGTCCATGAGGTCGCGACAGAGCGTGGAGGCCGCGGCGACCTCGCCCCGGCCCAGCAGCGCCTGGCCCAGCAGCAGGCCGGCGCGCCCGCGGGGCGGGTCGCCCGCCGCCGGCCGCAGCGCCTGCTCCGCCAGGTCCCACTGCGCGATCTGCAGGGCATGCTCGGCCACCGCCAGGGCCAGTTCCTCGCTGTCGCCGTGCAGTGCGCGATGCTCGGCGAGGAAGCGGTCGTGGGCCGCGCGGCCGCCCTCGAGCCAGGCGAAGCTCACGGCGGCCAGCAGGGCCTCGGGGTCGCGCCCGTTGTGGGCCAGGGCCTGGTGCACCAGGTCGCCGGCCGTGACCAGGTCTCCCCGCTGGGCGGCGACGCGGCAGAGGCCCAGCAGGGGCCGCACCGTGGTGTTCATGGGCAGCGCCCCGGCGGGCAGGTCGCGGCAGCGCTGGAAATCGGCGCTGGCGGCGCCCAGGTCGCCGGCCTGCTCGTGGGCGATGCCCCGGCGCAGGTAGAAGGCCGGCGTGGGCGAGACGCGCTGCTCCCAGCGGTCCAGCCACCGGATCTGGTCCGCGGCGGCGGGGAACAGGCCCTGGGCGGCCAGGGCCACCAGTTCGCCCGTCCACGGCGTCCGGGGCAGACGCGCGGGCGGGGGCCCGTCCAGGCGCGCGACCACCTGCTGGGCGGTGTCGCGCCAGAGCGGGCGGTCGTCCCAGAAGCGGGCCAGCTCCAGGAGCTTGTACCAGCTGTACCAGTCGTCGGGGTCCTCGGCCACCGCGGCGGCCAGCAGCTCGAGGTCCCGCTCCTTCTTCCGGCGGGCCTCGGCCACGTCGCGGATGTAGCCCAGGTGATCGCAGCGGCCGGGCAGGTTCACCAGGCGCAGGCCGCGGCGGGCCAGCATGGTGGTCACCGTGGTGGCGACCTCCTCGTGGATGCGGTGACGGAACTGGACCTCCGGGTCGCGCCGCCAGAGGCGCAGCAGATCGCTCTCGCGGGCATGGCCGTGGGGCAGCAGGTTGCGCATCCGGATGGTGGCGGCGCCGGCGGTGGGGTCGTCCAGCAGGGCGAGGATCTGCTGGCGGAGCTCCGGCGCGGGGCGCTCGTCGGCGTCCAGGAAGAGGATCCAGTCGCCGGTGGCCTGGGCCAGCGAGGCGTTGCGGGCGGCGGCGAAGTCGCCGGTCCAGGGGCGCTCGTGGATCTCCGCCCCGGCCGTGGCGAGCAGCTCGCGCGTGCGGTCCCCCGAGCCCGTGTCCACCGCGACGAGCTGGTCGCGCAGGTCCGCGGTGGCGGCCAGGAAGTCCGGCAGCATGTCCGCCTCGTCGCGGACGATCATGCAGAGGCTCAGGCGGGGCACGACGGGGTCCTTTCGGGGTCGGGGCGGATCCGGGGGCCGGTCCGGATCAGGGTGCCACGGCGGTCATGCCGCGACAACCGGGGAAATCCTGGCCTCGCGGCACGAATCGTGCAAAATGATCGCAGCGAGACGCCGCGCACGGTCACGGAAGAGAGGCGCGATGGCCAAGGATGCCGGCCCCCAGGGGCCGCTGGACCCCCGGACGATCATCAACTTCTACCACGTCCACCTGCGTTACCGCGACCAGGCGGCGCTGGCCGATGTCACGTTCTCGATCAGCAACGGCGAGTTCGTGTGCATCACCGGCCCCAGCGGGGCGGGCAAGAGCAGCGTGCTGCGGCTGATCACCATGGACCTGTTCCCCACCCGCGGCCAGGTGGTGGTCCGCGGCATGGTCTCCACCCGCATGCGCCGTGGCCGGATCCCGCACCTGCGGCGGGAGATCGGCTTCGTGTTCCAGGACTTCCGGCTGCTGGAGGACCGCAGCGTCCAGGAGAACGTGGCCTTCGCCCAGCTGGTGGTGGGGGTGCCGCGGGCCGCCATCAAGAAGAACGTGATGCGGGTGCTCACCCAGGTGGGCCTGTGGGACAAGCGGGACCGTTTGCCGCACCAGCTCTCCGGGGGCGAGCAGCAGCGGGTGGCCATCGCCCGCGCCATGGTCAACAGCCCCAAGATCCTGCTGGCGGACGAGCCCACCGGCAATCTCGACCCGGTGACGGCCCAGGAGATCATCGACCTGCTCTTCCGCATCAACGATGGCGGCACCTGCGTGATCTTCTCCACCCACGACCACGAGATCGTCAAGACCTTCGGCCGCCGCGTGATGCTGATCGACGACGGCAAGCTGGTCAGCGACGAGCAGCGCCGCGTGCCGGAGCGCGACCTGGCTCCGCGCCTGACCGATCGCATGTATCGCCCGGAGGAGACCGATGCTTAGGGCGCCGCAGCTGGCCTACCTGGCGCGCGAGTCCGTGGCGGGCTTCCATCGCCGCAAGCTGACCACCGGCGTGACCATCCTGATCATGAGCTCGGCGCTGCTGGTGCTGGCGCTGTTCGTGCTCGTGGCGCTGAACCTGGGGCTGATGCTGGAGAAGGCCCGGGCCAACGTGGACATCCGCGTCTTCCTGGTCGACGGCCTGCCCGCCGAGCGGCTCGCCGGCCTGCAGCCGCCGTTCCTGGCCATCCCGGGGGTGAGCGAGGCCCGCTTCATCAGCAAGGAACAGGCGCTGCGCGAGATGCGCGCCGAGCTGGCCGAGGACGCCGACGTCCTCGAGGTCCTGGACGAGAACCCCCTGCCCGCCTCCTATCACCTGGAGCTGGCGCCGGGCCACCGTGAACCCGAGCAGGTGGCGGCCATCGCCGCGGACCTGGGCCGCTGGCCCGAGGTGGCCGAGGTGGTCTACAGCGAGGCCTGGGTGGACGTGCTGGCCACCTGGGCGCGCCTCTTCCGCTGGGGCAGCCTGGCGGTGTCGGTGCTGGTGCTGGTGGCCGCGGTGTTCGTGATCAGCAACACCGTCCGGCTGACCATGGCAGCCTCGCGGCGGCTCATCGAGATCCAGCTGCTGGTGGGGGCCACCAATGCCTTCGTGCGCACGCCCTACCTGGTGGAGGGCATGCTCCATGGCCTGCTGGCCGGGGCGCTGGCCATGGGGGTGCTGGCACTGGGGCAGCGGCTGCTGGCCCTGAGGCTCGAGGGCCTGGTGTTCTTCACGCCGCTGCAGGTGGCGGGGTTCGTCGGGTTCTGCGTGGCGCTCGGTCTGCTGGGCAGCCTGGCCGCCATCGGCCAGTACCTGAGGTTGCGGAGGAACCCGTGAGGACTCGCCTGGACAGGCGTCCGCTCACCCGTCGGGCCGTCCGTCCGGCCGTCGCCGCGGTGCTCGCCGGTGTGCTGCTCGCCGGCCTGGTCCTCCTGCTCGCCGGCGGAACGCCGGCCGGGGCCCAGGAGCTGCCGCTGGAGCGGGAGCTGGCCACGGGCAGCGCCCAGCTCGAGGCGCTCCGCGCGGAGATCGGCACGGTGCGCGATTCCCTGGCCAGCCTGGATGCCCGCCGGCGCGATGCCGATCAGCAGCTCGCGCAGGTGGTCAAGGAGATCGGCCTGATCAAGGAGCTGCTGTCGGGCCTGGATCAGCGGGAGCGCATGCTGGCCCAGCAGCGCGACAGCCTGCAGGTCGACCTCGCCGCCCAGCAGCAGACCCACGCGCTGCGCAAGCAGGCCCTGGCCGAGCGCCTGCGGGCCATCTACCGGCGGGGGCCGCAGGCGGATCTCGAGCAGATCCTCACCTCGGAGAGCTTCTCCTCCCTGGTGGCGCGCCTGCGCTTCTCCACCCTGCTGGCGCGGCTGGACGGCAACCTCGTGCAGGCGACGCGCGAGCAGGCCGCGCGCATCGAGGCCGAGCAGTCGCTGCTGCGGCAGTCGCTGGTGGACATCTGGGAGGCCCGCGAGGAGGCCCGCAGCCAGCGCGAGCGGCTGGAGCTGCTGGAGGCCGAGCGTCGGGGGCTGAGCCGCGAGCTGCAGCAGCGGGCCGATCGCACCAAGGGCGAGCTGGAGCGGCTGCAGCGGCAGGCGCAGCAGCTGGCCGACCTCATGAAGCGGCTGGAGGACCAGCGCGTGCGGGACGTGGCGCCGGAGGCCACCGATCCGGCCCGCGGCGTGCCGTTCGGCGAGCGGGCGGGCGATCTGCCCTGGCCGGTGACCGGCACCGTGGTGCGGGAGTTCGGCCGCAACGTGCACCCCCGGTTCGGCACCGTCACCATGCACAACGGCCTGAGCATCGCGGCCACGCCCGGGGCGCCCATCTATGCCGTCGCCCCGGGGAAGGTGGCCTTCGCCGACCATTTGCCGGGGTTCGGGCGATGCGTTATCGTGGACCACGGCGAGGGCCACTACACCCTCTATGCCAACCTGGCGCGGATCTTCGCCGCGCGCGACGGCGCCGTCAGCGCCGGCCAGATCCTGGCCGAGCTGGGCGCCGGCGAGTCCGGCGACCATCCCGAGCTGTACTTCGAGATCCGGGAGGGCCGGGACGCCCGCGATCCACGCGCCTGGCTGCGACCGCTCCGCTGATCGCCCGCACCGTCCGGAGAGGCCCCGTGCGCACCTACCGCTTCCTCGGCCGTCCCCTCCTCGCCGACCAGTTGACCCACATCCTGGGCGACGACCGGGTGGGCCAGCCGTTCCTGCTGCTCGGCCCCGAGGGCTGCGGCAAGGAGGCCACGGCGCTGGAGGTGGCGCGGCGCGTGAACTGCGCCGACCCGGCCACCTGCCGCCCGGACCGGCCCTGCGAGAGCTGCCAGAAGGCCGCCAGCTTCCAGCATCCGGACATCCGCTGGTTCGGACCGGCGCCCGCCCGGCTGGAGGATCCGAACAAGGCCGAGGAGGTGCGACGGCTCTTCGAGGCCAAGATGGCCAATCCGTTCTTCCAGCCGGACTTCGCGGCCACCAGCCAGGTGCTCATCGGCAAGCCCGATGCTCCCGGTCCGCTCACGGTCCGTGGCCTGGTGCAGTTCCTGCAGCGCCAGCGGTTCCAGGGCCGGTGGAAGGTGGCCGTGCTGGCCGATGCCCAGCGCCTCAACCCGGCCGCGGGCAACGCCCTGCTCAAGACGCTGGAGGAGCCGCCGCCGGGGTCGGCCATCTTCCTGCTGAGCACCAGCACCGCCGGCGTGCTGCCCACCATCGTCTCGCGCTGCCAGCAGGTGCGCCTGGAACCCTATCCGGAGGCGGACCTGACGCGGATCCTGGCCGAGCTGGCGCCCGAGGCCGACGCCGCGCTCCGTCGACAGGCCGTGCGGCTGGCCGCGGGCAACGCCCGCAAGGCGGTGGCGCTGCTGACGGCGGAGGCGCGCGCGGTGCGGGCGTTCGCCGAGGAGGTCTTCGAGCATCTCGCCGCGGGACGGGGGCTGCCCGGACAGCTCGCCGCCGAGATGCTGCACCGGGGCACG
>JAASSM010000167.1 GCA_021767885.1 bacterium
AGCATGGCCAGCAGATCCTGCTCGGCGAAGCGCTCGAGCATGGGTTGCAGGGCCGCGATCTGCTCGTCGGTCAGGTCCACGGCGCCACGCAGATCGGGCGCCACCTTCAGGACCAGCAGGTTGCGGAAGTGTCCCAGCAGCCCCCGTGCGAAGACCACGAGGTCCTGACCGGCGGTGGACAGCTCCTCCACCAGCCGCAGCGCCGCCGCCGGGTCGCCGGCGGCGATGGCCTGGTCGAGCTGGACGTAGAGCTCGGAACGGACCAGGCCGAAGAGCGCGGTGAGGGCGGCCTCGTCGATCTCCCCCTCGCAGCTGGCGATGGCCTGGTCGAGCAGGCTCAGGCCGTCCCGCATGCTGCCCTCGGCCAGGGAGACCAGCACGTTCAGACCGCTCGCGGCGATGGGGACCCGTTCCTCGGCGCAGACCGCGGCCATGCGCTCGGCGAGCTGGACCCGCGAGAGCAGCCGGAAGTCGAACCGCTGGCACCGCGAGAGGATGGTGCGCGGGATCTTGTTGGGCTCGGTGGTCGCGAAGAAGAAGAAGACCCGGGCCGGGGGCTCCTCGAGGATCTTCAACAGCGCGTTGAAGGCCCCCTTGGAGAGCATGTGGACCTCGTCGATGATGAAGACGCGGTTGTGCCCCTCGCCCGGAGCCAGCCGGGCCATCTCCCGCAGCTCGCGCACGTTGTCCACGCCCGTGTTGCTGGCCGCGTCGATCTCCAGGACGTCGAGGAAGCTCCCGCGGGCGATGCTCCGGCAGACCTCGCACTCGCCACAGGGGTCGCCCGCCCCGGCCTCGGGGCAGTTGAGCGCCTTGGCCAGCAGCCGGGCCACCGTGGTCTTGCCGCAGCCCCGCGGCCCGGAGAAGAGGTAGGCGTGGCTCAGCTTGCCCTTGCGCAGCGCGGCCCGCAGGGTGCCGGTGACGTGCTCCTGGCCCACCACCTGGGCGAAGGTCTCGGGGCGGTACTTGCGGGCGATGGCCTGGTAGGTCATCACGAGCTCCTGCTGCGGTGTTGCGGGGACCGCCGGGCCGGCGGCGAGGCAGGTTCCGCACGGGATCCGGGCCGGATCGCACCGCGGGGAAGAGGAGCGGGCCAGGCTGACGACGCACACGACGGAGGGAGCGTACCGTTGCTGCCTTCCGGCCCTGGCGGGATTAGCGCTCCGACGTCACGCCGGGCCTGGCCCATCATGTCCTCGGGGCCGCGGTCGCGATCTGGACGCGAGACGACCCGGAAAAGCGGGTGGTGGAGATGATGGGACTTGAACCCACGACCTCCTCGTTGCGAACGAGGCGCTCTCCCAGCTGAGCTACATCCCCACCCGGAACTGGCTGTAAGTTAGTACCCGCACCCGCGGGCGCCAACGGCCACCTGCTGCGGTGGCGAAAAAACTGGCGGAGAGGCAGGGATTCGAACCCTGGGAACTCTTGCGAGTTCAACGGTTTTCGAGACCGCCCCGTTCGACCGCTCCGGCACCTCTCCGCGATGCCTGCAAGACCGTGCGCATGTGGCGGAGAGGGTGGGATTCGAACCCACGGTACCCGGAGGCACACACGATTTCCAGTCGTGCCGATTCGACCGCTCTCGCACCTCTCCGCCCGAAGCGGAGCGCGCAATATAGCATCGGGTTTGGCAGAAATCAACACGACCGCCCGGGGTTTTCGCCCCCCCGCCGGCGGCGGAAGAAATCCCGCAACAGCGCCGAGCATTCCTCCGCCAGGATCCCCCCCACGACCTCGACGGGATGCCGGTACGGGTTGCCCTGCAGCAGCCGGGCCACCGAGACCACGGCCCCCGCGCGCGGATCGTGGGCGCCGAAGACCAGCCGGTCCACGCGCCCCAGGAGCAGCGCGCCGCAGCACATGGTGCACGGCTCGAGGGTCACGTACAGGGTGGCCCCCTCCAGGCGCCACTGCCCCAGCGTCTCGCTGGCGGCCCCGATGGCCAGGATCTCGGCGTGGGCGGTGGCGTCGTGCAGACCCTCGACCTGGTTGTGGCCCCGGCCGATGATCCGGCCCGCGTGGACCACGACCGCGCCCACGGGAACCTCCCCGGCCAGGCCGGCCTGCTCGGCCTCGCGCAGGGCCTCGCGCAGCCAGCGCTCGTGGCTGCGGAAGCCATCCAGCAGGCTCTCGCTCACGGCAGCACCCCGTCGCGCACCGCGAGGTTGCCCTGCAGATCCCAGACCTGCACCCGCACCGTCCAGGGCCGGGCCACCGGCTCGCCCCAGGCCTGCGGGAAGGGCACGCTCACCGCGAAGCTCTCCTCGGCGCCATCGCAGATGCCGTCCCGGGGAGCGAGGCGCTCGGTGCGGCCATCGGGCAGCACCACCTCCGCGCCGGCCAGCGGACCGAAGGCGTCGCGGGCGGTGAACGCCACCGCGAAGCCCTCCGCGCTGCGTTCGAGGCGCCAGTCGCGCAGGGCAGGCGCCGTGTTGTCCACCGGCACCGGGCCGAGGACCCGCTCGGTGGTCCGGGCGGTGGCCGCCGGGTTGTCGGGATGGTCGCTGACCAGCAGGCGCAGCTCGTACCAGCCGTCGGGCAGGGTGGCGGTGTCCCAGGCGGCCACCTGCTCGGCGGTGACCCCGCCGATGGGCCGCCAGACCTCCTCGCCCTGCGCGCGGAAGAACGCGCGCGCCCGCAGACGGTCCTCGTTGGGATCGCGGGCGTGCCAGGTGAGCGACCGCACCGGCCGCAGGGCCGCGGCGCGCTCGCGGTCCACCCGCCGATCCCGCTGGCTGGCGATGCCGTACTCCACCTGCAGGCCTCCGGATAGCTGCTCGGTCACCGAGTCGCCACCGTTCATGAGCCCGCCACGCCGCAGCTCACCCTGCGGCTCGAGGGCGAAGCTGGTGATCTGGGGCGCCAGGTTGGGCGCCAGGGCGGAGACCGTCAGCGCGTCCACGCGGCTGCCGCTGGCGAGGGTCACGCGCCACTGCAGCGCCCGCCGCGGCGGCAGGTCCGCCAGGTCGAGGTCGCGGCCTCGCCCGAGCTCCTGCCAGCCGGTCCACGAGGCGTCGGGCGTGGGGCTGTTGCCCACGCGGACGGCGAAGTTCGGCTCGCCGCCGCCGGCCGGCCCGCGCCAGGTCAGACGCCCCCACCGCACGGTGAGCCCCGCATCCAGCGGCGCGCTCACCGCCACCGCCTCGCGGCCCTCGCTGGCGCGCACCCGGGCCACGCCGCCGGGGTTGGCCTGGGCCACCAGGAGCTGGTCGGGACCGTCCTCGCCGGGCACCACCACGATGCGCAGCACGTCGCCCCCCGGCCAGCTGGCCAGCGGCCGCCGGCCATTGGGCGCATCCAGCCCCGAGAGGACGGTGAGCTGGCCGCGCTCGCGGGAACCGGCGCCCAGCCAGCCGTGGTCGTCGCTCCAGGCCACACTGGTGACCACGTCCTCGCTGGTCCAGACGCGCGCCGGCGCCGGGCCGTCCAGCTTCACCAGGGCCGAGCGCACCGGCTCCACCTGGCGATCGGCGGTGACCATGAGATCGAAGGGTCCCTCGAAGGGAAGGTCCTGCGGGCCGCCGGCCCCGTTGCCCTGGCCCCCGTCGCCCTCCTCGGTCTGGTACCCCAGCGCATACCAGCCATCGGGCCCACGGACCAGCTGACGGACCTCGTCCTGCTCCATGGCCACGATGAGCTGCCAGGCGCCCCCGTCGGCGTCCACGGCGAACACCCGGCCGGGGCCCTGGGCCGCCACCAGCAGCCCGCCCTCACCGGTCACCGCCAGGTCCAGGGCATTGCTGGCGGGCAGCTCGGCCACCAGCTGCGCCTGACCGTCCTGCAGGCGATAGACCGCGGCGGGATTGCCGCCGGCCGCGTAGACCGCGCCGTCGACGCCACGCGCCAGATCCCAGACGTAACCGCCCGGCACCCGGGCCTCCAGCGACCACGCGCCATCGGGACCGATCCGGTGGATGTCGCCCTCGGGGCCGCAGCCGGCCAGCAGGTCCTCGCCGTCGGCCAGCAGCGCGAAGACCTCCTGCACGGGCAGCTCGGCCAGGACCTCGGGCTCACGGCCGGCGCGCAGCCGCCAGACGCGACCATCGTGGCCGCTGCCGGCATGGATCACCCCGTCGGACCCCGGCGCCACGGTCCAGACCACCAGGCTGCTGTCGGCCAGCACCACGTCCGCGGTCAGGCCGGGGACCAGCCGACCCTGGGCATCGAGGCCGGCACCGCGTAGCTCGCCGTCGGCGAAGCTCACGTCCCCGGGCTGATCCCAGTAGATCGGGCCGGCGGCCCGGACGCTCGCCGCCGGCAGCAGCGCGGCCAGCAGGAGCACGGCGAGCAGGAGCGCGGACCACCGGGCGCACGGGGCCAGGGACAGGGGGCGGAACACGGAGCAGATCATGGGCGGTCTCCCCGGGGGCGTGGGCTGGGTGGGACGCGGATCTCGAGGTCGGCCACCGCGCTGCCCTGCAGGAGCAGGTCGAGGTCGCGGGCGGCCCGGGCGGCGTAGGTGGCGAGCGTGGGCGACACGGCCCCCGGCGGAGCCTGGGCCAGGGTGCGCTGCACCGACGGCGGCAGGCCGGACAGCTCGCGGCCGCCCGCGGTCAGGCCCGGCTCGGCGGCCACCAGCGCGACGGCGAGCTGGTCGGCGGCACGTGGCCGCTCGAGCAGCGCACGCAGGGTGCCGAGGTCATGGTCCTCGAAGAGCCCCGCCGCTCGCATGGCGTCGAACTGGAAGAATTCCCGGGACGACCCCGCCGCGATGCGGAGCACCGGCGCCGTGGTGGCCGCCGGCACGGTGAGCGCGAAGCGCTCGCGACGGAGCCCACCGCGCCGCTCCTGCAGCTCCACCTCCACGACCACCGTCTCGCCCGGCGCGGCCAGGGCCGGTGCACGCACGGCGGTGACGGTGGCCGCCCGCAGGGGCTGCTCCACGGTGAGGGTGGCATCGACGCGCGTGACGGTCAGCGACCGGTGGCGGTTGGTCAGCAGCATCTGCAGGGGCGCCTGCCATTCGGCGGTGAGCGCCTCCACGCCACCCGGCCCGCCGGTGGCGCCGCGCAGGGCCAGGGGCCAGGTGCCCCCCGCGCCCTGCACCTCGAGGTCCAGGGCATAGCGCACGAGCTGCTGGCTGCGATCGTCGCCATGGGCCAGCAGGGCGTTGTACAGGCACCAGAACACCAGCTGGGGCGTCAGCTGCGGATGACGCGCCACCGCGAAGGCGTGTGTGCGCGCGCCCCAGGGACCGTTGGTGGTCACCTGCACGTCGGTGGTGGGTGCCGCCGCGCCCAGCTCCCCGGCCAGGCCCGCCTGCAGATCGTGCGTGATGCGACCCACCAGCGGCCCCGCCGAGCCCAGCTTGAAGCTCACGTCCCGGCTCGGAAAGATGGTCACCACCTCCGCCGCGGCCAGGGGCAGATCCACCGGTCCGAGCTGCAGGAAC
>JAASSM010000168.1 GCA_021767885.1 bacterium
CCCGGGGCCGGCCCGACGGTCCCGGATCTGTCGGTCCCAGGAGTTGCGTCATGAATCGATCGTTGCAGATCAGGGCGGCCCTCTGCGCTGTCGTCCTCCTGCTGTCGGTGTACCTGCTGTACCCCACGTACAAGGCCTGGAACATCACCGAGGCCGACCGCGAGGCGGCGCTGACCGACCCGCAGCTGGCCGAGGAGATCGAGAAGGCCGAGGAGGGCGCCATCCGCCTCGGCCTCGATCTGCAGGGCGGCATGTACCTGGTGCTCGAGGTGGATACCGAGGGCATGAGCCCCGAGCAGGCCGACGACGCCCGGGCGCGGGTGCGGGAGATCCTCGCCAACCGCGTCAACCAGTTCGGGGTCAGCGAGCCGGTGATCCAGCTGGTGGGCGAGAACCGCATCATCGTCCAGCTGCCCGGCCTGCAGGATCCCGAGCGAGCCAAGAACCTCATCGGCAGCACGGCCCGGCTGGAGTTCCGGCTGCTGGCCGAGCCGTCCGCGGCCGAGGCCGCCATCACCCGCCTGGACCAGGCCTTCCAGGGCACGCGGTTCGCGGGCGTGGAGGAGGCGCCGGCCGCCGCCGAGGTCGATGATCTGGCCATGGAGGAGGACGCGCTGCTCGGTCCCGACGCCGCGGCCGACAGTCTCGCCGCCGCCGCCGATGACACCGCCGGCGCCGACGATCCCTTCGGCGACCTGCCCGATCCCGACGAGCTCGCCGCCGCCAGCGACGACGAGGCGGCCCAGGACGCGCTGCGCGAGCAGTATCCCTTCTCGGCCAACCTGGTGCCCACGCCCTTCCCCTACTTCCTGGTGCTCCAGGAGGACGTGCCGCGCGTGCAGGCCATGCTCGAGGCTCCCGAGGCCCGGGTGATCGGCCGCGACGTGCAGCTGGCGCTGGGGATGGACCTGGAGCAGCTGCAGGACGGCCGCTTCGGCCGCTACCTGTACCCCGTCCGCAGCGACGTCGCCCTGACCGGCGACCGCCTGACCCAGGCGCGCGAGCGGCCCGACCCCAACCAGCCCGGCAACTGGGTGGTGGCCTTCGAGCTGGACCGCAAGGGCGCGCGCGAGTTCGCCAAGGTGACCGGCGACAACGTGGGCGGGTACCTGGCGATCATCCTCGACGGTCAGGTCAAGAGCGCGCCCACCATCAACGGACGGATCCCTGGCGGCTCCGGTCAGATCGAGACCTTCACCGCCCCCGAGGCGGCGGACCTGGCGCTGCTGCTGCGCGCCGGCGCCCTGCCGGCGGACGTGCAGATCGCCGAGGAGCGCACGGTGGGCCCGAGCCTGGGTTCGGACTCCATCCGCCAGGGCCTGCAGGCCATGCTCTGGGGCTCGGTGCTCGTGATCATCTTCATGCTGATCTACTACCGCGGCTCCGGCGTGATCACCGACATCGCCCTGATCAGCAACATCGTGATCCTCATGGCGGTGCTGGCCCAGTTCGGCCTGGTGCTCACCCTGCCGGGCATCGCCGGCGTGATCCTGACCGTGGGCATGGCCGTGGACGCCAACGTGCTGATCAACGAGCGCGTGCGCGAGGAGCTGCGCAAGGCCAAGACCGTGCGCGCGGCGGTGCAGTCGGGCTACCAGAACGCCACCCGCACCATCCTCGACGCGAACATCACCACCCTGATCGTGGGCCTGGTGCTGTGGAACTTCGGCACCGGCCCGGTGCTGGGCTTCGCCGTCACCCTCTGCATCGGCATCCTGACCAGCATGTTCACCGCCCTGGTGCTCACGCGCGTGATCATGGAGTGGATCAACCGCAACAAGGGCCAGCAGAAGGTCAGCATCTGACCCGGCGGGTCGGAGCTCTGGAAAGGCAGAACCGGACATGGAGTTCTTCCGTAATCCCAAGATCAACTTCGTGGGGGCGATGAAGCCGGTCTTCACCGTCTCCGCGATCCTCGTGATCGTCGCGGCGCTCTCGCTGATCTTCCACAAGGGCCCGCGCATGAGCATCGACTTCACCGGCGGCAGCATCCTGCAGGTCCGGGTCGATCCGGTGCCGGCGGTGGCCGACCTGCGCTCCGGCCTGGAGGACGCCGGCTTCGAGGGCGTGCAGGTGCAGGAGTTCGGGGCCGAGAACGAGTTCCTCATCACGTTCCCCGACCTGTCCGAGGATCTGCTCGACACCTCCAACGACAACCTCTCCGCCCTGCGCGACCTGTTGCCCGGGCACGAGATCGAGCTGCGGCGGGAGGAATCGGTGGGGCCGAAGATCGGCAGCGAGCTGCGCACCGCCGCGGCCAATGCCGTGGCGCTGTCGCTGCTGCTGATCGTGATCTACATCTGGCTGCGCTTCGTCTTCCGCTATGGCATCGCCGCCATCGTGGCGCTGGTCCACGACGTCACCCTCACCCTGGGGATCTTCTCGCTCCTGGACCTGGAGATCTCGCTCTCGGTGATCGCGGCGTTCCTGACCATCATCGGCTACTCGCTCAACGACACCATCGTGGTCTTCGATCGCATCCGGGAGAACATGAAGCTCCGCCGCAAGGAGAGCTACCGCGACGTGATCAACCGCTCCATCAACGAGTGCCTCAGCCGCACCTTCCTGACCTCGATCACCACGTTCTTCGTGTCGTTCACGCTGTACGTGTTCGGCGGTCCGGTGATCCACGACTTCGCCTTCGCCCTGTGCTTCGGCGTGATCGTGGGCACGTACTCGTCCATGTTCATCGCCAGCCCGGTGCTGGTGTTCTGGTACGAGCACTTCATCGCCGAGAAGAAGCGCGCCGGCGCCAGCCTGTGAGCGAGGCCCGCCGGCCCCGGTGGCCGGCGCCCGCCGCACACCGCGAGGGGAGCTTCCCGCCCCCGGTCCTTCAGGGCCGGGGGCGGTGCCGTCGGGGCCGCGTCCGGTCCGGAGACCGTGGCGTGGCCGGGGTGCGCGTGGACCGGGGCTGTCCCCTGGCGAGGCCAGCCTGGGGCCGCCAGCGGACAGCAGGCTGGCGTCGCGCCGGCACGCGCGGTAGAATCCTGCCGCTGGCCGGCCCTGGTCGTGGCACGCTGCTTGCGCCGTTGACGGGGCTCGCTGCCCCCTGGATCCGGGACGGAGGATGTCCGTGCGTTCCCTCGCTCTGGCGGCCATCGCGACCATGCTGCTGATCGTGACCGTCGTCCCGGCGGCCATGGCGGCCGTGGTGGTGCCCGAGGCGGCCGCGCCGCCGGAGGCGCGCCGGGTCCTGGGGCAGATCCGGGCGGCCTTCGAGGCGGCCGACCACGCCGCCCTCGCCGCGCTGGTCCACGCCGACGGCGTCCGCGTCGCGCTCTCCCCGCAGCCGGAGCGCAGCAGCGAGCTGACCGCCGCCCAGGCCCACTACTACTTCAAGACCCTCTTCCAGTCCGGCCGGACCGAGCGCTTCAGCTACGTGCGCGACAGCGTCACCGGCGACCACCGCGTCCACGCCGTGGCGGTCTGGCGGCAGGCCGAGAGCGACACCGGCCGCACGGTGCCCCGCCGGCTGCTCTTCACCCTGGGTCTGGACGGGGAACTCTGGCGCATCACCGAGATCCTGACCCTCCGTGGCGGCTGATCCGGCGAAAGGACCGCGCCCGGTGCCGCGCTCGCTCGCACGCTGGCTCTCGCCGCTGGTCGGCCTGCTGCTGCTGACGGCCCTGATCCTGGTCGATCGCAGCCCCACCGGTGTCCCGACCGGCAACGCCATCATCGCCTCGCTGCTGGGCGTGTCGGTGGTCCTGGTGGCCATCCTGGGGCGTCGCGCCGCCGCGCGCCGCCGCCTGTGGTCCGCCCTCTTCGCCGTCCTGGCCCTGCTGCTGGTGCTGGAGGCGCGGCCGTACCTGGCGGCCGGCCGCAGCGACGCCGGTTGGGTGCAGGATCAGGAGGACCGCGCCCGGCAGAAGCTGGCCGCCGCCGCCGCCCGGGACCGCGCCCGCGAGTCGCGGCTGGAGGCCCTGCTCGCGCGGACCGTGGGCGTGGTGTCGGCCGACTCCCTCCGCCGGGCCGACCCCTTCGCGCTCTGCACCGCCTGGGTCCGCCGCTGGGACCGCGACCATCGCGGCGGCGATCGTGTCGGCGCCCTGGCCCTGGCCCTGTGGTCGGGCGACCAGCGCCTCGGCTGGGCCGGGCCGGTGGTGGCCGGGGCTCGCGCCCCGCGCGGGGGCGCCCGGGAGCTGATCCATGACGACCGCTGGTGGGTGCTGCGCAAGGTGGTGACGCCGCCGGGCGCCCCGGATCTGCGGCTGGAATGCCAGCTCCGCCTGGCCCGGGTCGTCCGTCCGGACGAGCCGCCGCGTCGCCCCGCCGGGGCGATCACCCGCGAGGTGGTGCGGGACGGACGCCCCGCCGGGCTGCGGCGCTGGGGCGACGCCGAGCGTGGCCTGCGGCTGGTGGAGGACGTCATGCTCGGGCCGGCCGACGCCGACGGCAACCGGCCGCGCCTGCGCCTGACCGTCCAGGTCCCCGCGCGCGCGCTCCAGGAGGATCGCGCCCGGGCCGCGCTCACCCTCTGGCGCGAGCTGGGCCTGGGACTGGGACTGCTGCTCTGGGCCGCGGCCGCGGCCGGAACCGCCGGCTTCTGGCTGGCGGCCTGGGTGGTCCGGTGGTTCTGGGCCCGCCTGGACGTGTTCCGCTGGCTCGCCGCCGCCATCCCGGCTGGGCGCTTGCCCTCGGCTCCCGACGAGCCGGCCAGCCTGCTCGACCCCGCTTACTTCGCCACCACCTTCGCCGGGGGCTGGTTCGCCTCGAGCGCCGATGCCCTGGTCACCGCCGTGCTGGTGGCCGGCACCGTGATCTGGCTCTGGCGCCGGGAGGATCGCCGGGCCGCCGCCGCGGCGTCGGTCGCGGATGCCGGCGCGGACGCGCCCACCGCGCCGCATCGCGGGCGCCTGCTGCTCCTGGTCCCGGCGGTGCTGCTGGTGATCGCCGGGCTGGCCCGCCTCTGGCCCGAGGTGGCCGCCAACGCCAACGCCCGGCTCATCGGCCTGCAGGTGCCGCTGAGCGCCTGGACCTTCTGGGCCCTGCACGCGGTGATCCTCCTGCTCTCCCTCGCGGCAGGCGCCCTGCTGCTGTTGCTGGCCCGGCGCCTGAGCGGAGCGCTGCCCTGGTCGCGCTCGCCGGCGTCGCGCCCCTTCTGGCTGGCGGCGGGGATCCTGCTGCTGGTGCTGATCAACTACAGCATCCTCGCCCGCACGTACGACCAGGCCGAGCGCGACTGGCTCCGCCGCAAGGCCGACCAGATCGTCCAGCCCCAGGACGAGTGGATCGGCTACCTGCTGCAGGACGTGCTGGCGGAGATGGCCGCGGCCGACGCCAGCGTGGCCGACCCCGCCGCCGCCGGTCGCGGCCGCGGCGCGCTGCAGCGCGACGTGCCCGCGTACAGGCTGTGGCGCGGATCCGCCGTGCGCGACCTGGGCCTGCCCTGCC
>JAASSM010000169.1 GCA_021767885.1 bacterium
CGCGCGGTGGTGGCGATCCTCGAGCGCAACGGCGTCGCCATCGGCCACGTGGCCGAGCGTGAGCTGTTCGTCGAGGTCTATCGCTTCCTGGCCACCCGGCACGTCCTGAACGCCATCGACTGGTCGGACTTCGCCCAGGACGCCCTCTTCCAGCTCACCTTCCCGCAGCCGGGGATGATCCCCGCCGCGGTGGTCGCCCGCTACGAGGCCGCCACCACCGCCGGGGAGCGCACCGCCATCGCGGCGCAGTACATGCGGCAGACCAACCCGCACGACGGCAACCAGCAGCTCAACCGCCCGCGCTTCGTCAACGAGCAGGGCGAGGCGGAGTACCTCGACGGCAGCCAGCACAAGTACCCGCAGTGCCAGCTGATCTTCGACCGCACCACCCAGAACTGCTTCGCCTTCTGCTCCTACTGCTTCCGCCACGCCCAGGTGCGCGGCGACGAGGACATGTTCCTGCAGCACGACGTGGACCAGATCCACCGCTACCTGCGCCAGCACCGCGAGGTGACCGACATGCTCATCACCGGCGGCGACGCGGGGTTCATGCCGCCCGGCCGGTTCGCCGCCTACGCGCTGCCGGTGATCGAGGACCCGCAGTTGATGCACATCCGCACCATCCGGTTCGCCACGCGGGCGCTGTCGTACCATCCGGAGCTGATCCTCTCCCCGCGGTACGACCGCATGCTCGCCCTCTTCGACCAGCTGCACGACAACGGCGTCCAGCTGGCCTGGATGGCGCACTTCTCCACGCCGCGGGAGATCCTCAACCCCAGCACCATCGCCGCCATCCGGCGGCTGCAGCGCCACGGCGTGGTGATCCGCAGCCAGAGCCCCATGATGAACCACATCAGCCTGTTCAAGGACGAGGACGGGCGGGTGGACGTGGACCGCTCGGCGCAGAACTGGATCGACCTGGCCAACCTGCTGGCCACCATGCACATCGGCTTCCACTCCATGTACTGCGCACGGCCCACCGGCGAGCATCACTACTTCACCGCCCCGCTGGCGGACATGAACCGCATCGCCAGCAAGATCCACCGCTCGCTGGCCTCCATCAACCGGCCCTCGCGCTACATCTCCATGACCTCCTCCGCCGGCAAGATCTCCATCCTGGGCGAGACCGAGGTCGGCGGCGAGAAGGCCTTCGCCCTCAAGTTCACCGAGGCGCGGAACATGGAGTGGATGGACCGGGTGTTCCTGGCCCGGTTCGACGAGCAGCAGCACACCGTGGACCTGCTCGAGCCCCTCGAGGGCGACGAGTTCTTCTTCCGCGAGGAACTGCGCGAGATCGAGGCCGAGCTGGCCGCGGCGCTCTCCGGCCGCTCCGCGGCGGAGCCCGGCCCGCCCATCCCCTTCCCCCAGGCCCGCTCCCGCAGGAAGGCGTCCTGATGATCGACAAGACCCTCGACAGCCTGTCCGCGGCCGTGGCCGACATCGCCGACGGCGCCACCGTGATGATCGGCGGCTTCGGCGAGGCGGGCAGCCCCATCGAGCTGATCCACGCCCTGATCGACCAGGGCGCGCGCGAGCTCACCGTGGTGAACAACAACACCGGCAGCGGCGGCGTGGGCCTGGCCGCGCTCATCCAGAACCGGCGCGTCCGCAAGATGATCTGCTCCTATCCGCGCACGGCCAACTCCACGGTCTTCCCGGAGCTGTACCGCGCCGGCGAGATCGAGCTCGAGCTGGTGCCCCAGGGCACGCTGGCCGAGCGCATCCGCGCCGGCGGCGCGGGCATCCCCGCCTTCTACACCGCCACCTCGGTGGGCACGGTGCTGCAGGAGGGCAAGGAGGTGCGCACCTTCGACGGCGTCCAGTACGTGCTCGAGCATGGCCTGACGGCGGACTTCGCCCTGGTCAAGGCGCGCTGCGCCGACCGCTACGGCAACCTGCTGTACGGCAAGACCGCGCGGAACTTCGGGCCCATCATGTGCACCGCGGCGCGGACCACCGTGGTCCAGGTGCAGGAGGTGGTCGCCGCCGGGACCATCGATCCGGAGTGCGTGGTCACGCCGGGCATCTTCGTCGACCGCGTGGTGCAGGTGGCCGACCCCGCCCACGAATCGCAACTGGTCAAGGAAGGGGTGGTCTACCCATGAGCGACAGCAAGACCCCCGCGCGCGGCTGGACCCGCGCCGAGATGGCCGCCCGCGTGGCGGTGGACATCCCCGACGGCTCCTACGTCAACCTGGGCATCGGCATGCCCGAGATGGTGGCCCAGTACCTGCCCGAGGGGCGGGAAGCCATCTACCACGTGGAGAACGGCCTGCTGGGCATGGGGCCCGCCCCGGAGCCCGGCAGCGAGGATCCCGAGCTGATCAACGCCGGCAAGAAGCCCGTCACCGCCATCCCCGGCGCCGCCTACTTCCATCATGCCGACAGCTTCACCATGATCCGCGGCGGACACCTGGACATCTGCGTCCTGGGCGCCATGCAGGTGGCGGCCAGCGGCGACCTGGCCAACTGGTCCACCGGTGCCGCGGATGCCATCCCGGCGGTGGGCGGGGCCATGGACCTGGTGGCGGGGGTGCCCACCATCTACGTCCTGACCCAGCACACCACCCGCACGGGCGAGCCCAAGCTGCTCGAGGCCTGCACCTATCCGCTGACCGGCAAGGCCTGCGTGGACCGCATCTACACGGACCTGGCCGTGATCGACGTCACGCCGCGCGGATTCGAGGTGGTCGAGCTCGCCCCCGGCGTCACCCTCGCCGAGGTCCAGGCGGCCACCGGTGCGCCCATCGCGCCGGGCCCGGCGCTCCTGGCCGAGCTGTCCCCGGCGGGACCGGAGAGAGGACGGATCGCATGACCGCCGACGCCACCCGCAGCGCGCGCACCTACGCGCGGGCGCAGAAGGTCCTTCCCGGCGGGGTCAGCCGCAACACGGTCCTCCGCCGGCCTCACCCCCTGTACGCTGCCCGCGGCGAGGGCTGCCGCGTGTGGGACGTCGAGGGCGTCGAGCGCATCGACTTCGCCAACAACATGGCCTCGCTGATCCACGGCCATGCGTTCCCGCCGGTGGTGGCGGCGGTCACCGAGCAGGTCCACCGGGGCACGGCCTTCACCATGGCCACCGAGCAGGAGGTGGCCTACGCGGAGTTCCTGGTGGCGCGCAGCCCGGCCTTCGAGATGATCCGGTTCGTCAACTCGGGCACCGAGGCGGTCATGGGCTGCCTCAAGGCCGCCCGCGCGTTCACCGGCCGCCCGCGCATCGCCAAGGTGGAGGGCGCCTACCACGGCCAGTACGATTACGCCGAGGTCAGCCAGACCGCCCAGCCCGACAACTGGGGCGCCGCCGAGCAGCCGGCCAGCGTGCCGGTGGCCCAGGGCACGCCGGCCTCCGCCCTCGGCGACGTCGTGGTCCTGCCCTTCGACGACCCCGACCGCGCCCTCGCCCTGCTCGACCGGCACGCCGACCAGCTCGCCTGCGTCCTGCTCGACCCCATGCCCCACCGGGTGGGCCTGGTGCCGGCGTCCGCGGCGTTCGTCACGGCGCTGCGGCGGTGGTGCGACGCCAACGGCGCGCTGCTGGTCTTCGACGAGGTGATCACCTTCCGCAGCAGCCCCGGCGGCGCCCAGGACTGGTACCCCGTCAAGCCGGACCTGACGGCCATGGGCAAGCTCATCGGTGGCGGCTTCCCCGTGGGCGCGCTGGCCGGCCGGGCCGAGGTGATGGCGGTGATGAACCCCCTGGTCCCGCCGCTGCGATTCCCCCACTCGGGGACCTTCTCGGCCAACCCGGTCACCATGGTGGCCGGACACGTGGCCATGCAGCACTTCGGTCCCGACGCCGTGGCCGAGGTCAACCGCCTGGCCGACCGCGCCCGGGCCGCCATCACCGAGGCCGCGGCGGTCGCCGGCGTTCCGGCCTGCGTCACCGGCGCCGGCTCCATGTTCCGGGTCCACCTCAAACCGCAGCCGCCGCGGAACTACCGCGAGGCCTACCAGACGGCCGACGAGGTGAGCCAGCTCGGCCAGCTCCTCGACCATCTCCTCGACCACGGCCTGATGATGATCAACACCTGCTCGGGCACCATCTCCACGGCCATGACCGACGCCGAGATCGACCACCTGGCCCAGGCCTTCCTCGGCGGCTTCCGCCGGCTGGCCGCCAGCGGTCCGCGGGCCGGCGTGGAGCTGACGGGAGGCACCTCATGACCACCGCCTACATCTGCGACGCGGTGCGCACGCCCGTGGGCCGCTACGGCGGCGCCCTGGCCACCGTCCGCACCGACGACCTCGCCGCCCACCCCCTCACCGTCCTGCAGGAGCGTCATCCGCGCGTGGACTGGGAGGCGCTGGACGACGTGATCCTCGGCTGCGCCAACCAGGCCGGCGAGGACAACCGCAACGTGGCGCGCATGGCCCTGCTGCTGGCCGGGCTGCCGGCGTCGGTGCCCGGCTGCACCGTCAACCGCCTCTGCGGCTCGGGGCTGGACGCCCTGGGCGCGGCGGCACGCGCCATCGCCACCGGCGAGGCCGAGCTGGTCATCGCCGGCGGCGTGGAGAGCATGTCGCGCTCGCCGTTCGTGATGGGCAAGGCGGAGTCGCCCTTCTCCCGGGCGGCGGAGATGCACGACACCACCATCGGCTGGCGGTTCGTCAACCCCAGGCTGCACGCGGCCCACGGCACCGACAGCATGCCGGAGACCGCGGAGAACCTGGCCCGCGAGTTCCGGATCGCCCGCGAGGACCAGGACCGCTTCGCCCTGGCGAGCCAGCAGAAGGCGGCCGCGGCCCAGGCCAGCGGAGCCCTGGCACGGGAGATCGCGCCGGTCACCGTGCCCCGGCGCAAGGCCGAGCCGCTGGTGGTGGACCGGGACGAGCACCCGCGCACCACGTCGCTGGAGAAGCTGGCCGCCCTGCGCCCGGCCTTCCGGGCCGACGGCACCGTGACCGCGGGCAACGCCTCCGGCGTCAACGACGGCGCCGCCGCGCTCATCGTGGCCTCGGAAGCGGCCATGGCCCGCCATGGCCTCGAGCCGCTGGCCCGGGTGGTGGGCACGGCCGCGGCCGGCGTGCCGCCCCGCGTGATGGGCCTGGGGCCGGTCCCGGCCACGCGCAAGCTCCTGACGCGCCTGGGCCTGACGCTGGACCGGATGGACCTCATCGAGCTGAACGAGGCCTTCGCCGCCCAGGCGCTCACCTGCCTGCGTGAGCTGGGCCTGCCGGACGACGACCCGCGGGTCAACCCCCTGGGCGGCGCCATCGCCCTCGGGCACCCCCTGGGCATGAGCGGCGCGCGCCTGGCCACCACGGCGGTCCACCAGCTGGCCGGCCAGCCGGGCCAGCGGGCGCTGTGCACCATGTGCATCGGGGTGGGCCAGGGGATCGCCGCGGTGCTCGAGGCCTGCTAGCGGCCCGGGTCGTCCGCCTC